>JACPAV010000039.1 GCA_016180645.1 Nitrospirota bacterium
GAGACCGGAAAACGGCTCCTGTCTCAACATTCACGGCGTGGAAATGGCCTTCCCTCGTGAAGTGATGTTCACACAGCATGGAAAAATGGCAAAAGTCGATCTCAGAGCGGACGAAAGTCCGCAATCGCATCAGGATCCCTTCAACACTTTCGCCTGGGAGAGGGGCAGAAAGACCTTCGTAATGTACATTTGGACCTCGCCTTTCGAACTCTTCACCGTGAGGCGAATGCCCACAAGGGGCGGGTGGCCGATCACCGCCCCGTTCGGGCCGAGGTTCGTGGAATCCCAGTCCTCAACGGGAACCCCCTGGTCGTTGTAGCAGGTGAAATCCAGGGCGACGATCCCGCGGGCAATCGCGCCGCCCGCTTCTTCGACAGAGGCGCTCGAACCGGGCGGCGCGATCTCCCTCCGGATCAGAACCCCCAGTTCGGAATTTTCCTCGTCCGGAACGACTTCATACGCAACTTCGGCCAATTCGCTATCGTACACGGGTTGGAGCGACTGGGGTGGGAAGACGTCGCGGGACAGCGCGGTGAAGGCGATCCCGTCTCTCTCATCCGCCCCGTACCGTTCGTCCTTGCATCGGAAGTAGGTTCGGGGTCGCGGGAACGGTCCCGCGATCAGGTTCGTCCCCCCGCGGATGAGATAGGCCGACTGGAGATCGCGCGTGATTCGGTGCATGACCACCATGTTCTGCACATCCATCTCGGAGGCGGACTCCAGGATTTCGCGCCCCCTGGCGATGCCGAAATACCCCTGATACGCCGCGGTGACGAGAAGCGTAAGCGTGAACAGCGCAACCATCAGCTCCAGGAGTGTGAAGCCTGATCTCCTCATAGAAGCTTCTTGTTCAACAGGAGCGTGGTGACCGAGGTGGACTGCTTGTGCTCGCCTCCCCACATGACGTTTACGTGAGCCTCGCGCAGATCCTTGAATGTGATCTCACCGAAATTGGCGGGGCTCACGGTGATTTCCCACGTGATATCGGGGTATCCCTCGTTCGCGAAATCCCCGTTGCGCGCCCCTTCATCCGGAAAACCTTCCGCTTCAAGGTCCGCCAGCTTCATTTGAAGGAACAGGCCGGCCCGGTGCATCTCCCGCGCCTCCCGAACTCTTCGAAGATTTTCGTTGTTGATCCGCATGAAAACAAAGAGCGATCCCGCAAGAATGACCAGGGCGAAGAACACCTCCATGAGCGTAAAGGCACGGCTTCCCCGCCCCCTTCTCGGCGTCGGGCGACTCACGAACATCCGGGCTTTATCCCGCACGCGGAAGAAGGAATCGTGATACATGTTTCGCGGTTCTTCCCGTCCATGAGTTCGATCACCGTTCGATCGTTCATGCCGTTGTGGAGAAATCGCGTAAGCGCCTCCCCTTTGGTGGCGGACTTCCCATCCGCCAATTCGATGGCTTTGAAGGTGATCCCCGGGGGAAGCTTGCGCCTTCGGCCCAACCCGCGCTTGACTTCTTTCTGGGTGGTCATTTTGGTTTCCAGATCCAACACGATTTCTCCAATCCAGTACTCATTCTTGTCCAGGTCGTAGTTAAATACATAGTCCTTCTTGGTCAGCAGAGCCTGGAAGCAGGTGTGACGCGTGGCGCCGATCAACCGCCGCGCAGTGGTGTTGAGCTGGACTTTGGCGATGTCGCCGACTTGCGGGAAAACCACGGTGACGATCAGTACCATGATCGCCACGGAAATCGTGATTTCGAGAAGGGTGAAGCCGGACTTGGAGCGATCAGCCATCAGCGTTCAGCCTTCAGTACAGCCATACGGAACCTTCTCCATTCTTGCTGACAGCCGATCGCTGACCGCTGATCGCTTTTACTGAATATCGCTCAGCGTGATGTCGTCCCCTCCGCCGACGGCCCCATCCGGACCCCCCGAAGCCAGATCGTAATCCCCGCTCGCGCCCGGGCTGGTGAAAACATATTCGTGCCCCCACGGGTCCTTCGGAACGTTCTTCGCCTTGATATAGGGACCGGCCCAGCCTTCGCAGTCGCCCGGCTTCTCGAGCAACGCCTTGATCCCACCCTCGCCTCCCGGATATTTGAGGCAATTCGTGCGGTAGAGTTCGAGTGCGCTCTCGATGTTCTTGATGTCAACCTTGGCCTTGTTGACCTGCGCCTGGCTGAAGTAACGGTAAACCGCGACGCCCACGACCGTGCTGAACATGACCACGATCGCCACCGCGATCATGATTTCGAGGAGGGTGAAGCCCGCATCCTTACGCTTGCTCATGGGTGCATATTATACGTGAAAAAAGTCAGCCGCGCGAACGGAGAACTTCCCGCGCGATGACCACGCGCTGGATCTCGGAGGTCCCTTCGCCTATTTCGCCGAGCTTCGCGTCCCGGTACAGCCGCTCCACTTTGAACTCCTTGATGAAGCCGTAGCCGCCGTGGATCTGAACGGCATCGGTGGCGGACTGGGCCGCGGTCTCCGACGCCGTCAGCTTGGCGATCGCGGCGTCCATCGTCACGTTTTCGCCCCTCGCGTATCTCCACGCCGTCCGCCATGTATGGAGCCGCGCGGTCTCGATCCGCGCCTGCATGTCGGCGATCTTGAACTGTACGCCCTGGAACTCGAAGATGTTCTTTCCAAACGCCTTTCGCTCGACGGCGTACTTTACACTCTCGTCCAGACAGGCCTGCGCGATGCCGTTGCTGAAAGTCGCGATCCCGATCCGGCCGAGATCGAGGTTCTGCATCACGTACTGGAAGCCCTTCCCCTCCTCGCCCACGAGACCGGATTTCGGAACTGCACAATCCTCGAACACGACCTCCGACGTCGGCGAGCCCCGCACACCCATCTTGTGGAGCGGATTCCCAGGTTTCACGCCGCCGTTCTTCTCGACCACGAACGCGCTGATGCCCTTCGGCCCCTGGCCGCGATCGGTGCGCGCGAGGACCATGAACACCTCGGCGATGGTCCCGTTGGTCACAAACATTTTCGTCCCGTTCAGCACGTAGTCTTGTCCCTTCCTGACGGCCACGGTTTTCATTCCCGCCGCATCGGAGCCGGAATGTGGCTCGGTGAGACAGAACGCGCCGACGATTTCTCCCTTCGCCAGCCGCGGGAGATATTTCTTCTTCTGATCTTCGGAGCCGTACCGCTCGATGAACTTGCCGCACAGTCCGCCGCTCGCCGCCACCGAGAGCGCCGTGGACGCGCATACCCGCGCCAATTCTTCCGCAAGAATCGTGGTCGTGAGCGCATCCAGTCCGCCGCCACCGTACTGAGCGGCATACCCCATTCCGAGAAAACCGAATTGCGCGAGATTCTTGTAGTTCTCCCAGGAGAACTCCGCGCGCTCGTCCACCTCGCGGGAACGCGGGTCGATCTCCTTATTGCAGAAGTCGCGGAATGCCGCCCGGAGGTCTTTTTGGTCACGAGTCAAATCAAAATCCATTACGAGTCCAATGCCTTTCGGATCGAGCCGACAAACGAGTGCGCGCGCGCCAGCCGGCTCTTCGCCGACGCCGCCTTCTCGATTTCCTTGATGAGGGCGGTCCCCACCGCAACACCGTCGGCCGAATGGGCCAGGGCACGGGCTTGCTTGGGATCGCGGATGCCGAAACCGATCAGAACCGGCAGTTTCGACCTTGCCCGGATTCGACGCACGTGCGGAGCCACCTGCTTGTCCCGCGCCGTTCCCGCACCCGTCACGCCCGTGTAGGAAACAAAGTAGATGAATCCCGAAGCCTGTCTCGCCACGAGCGCGATTCTTTCTTTCGGGCTTGCCGGCGTCAAGAGAAAGATCAGGTCCAAACCCCGACTCTTGAAGGCGCGGCGGGCGGGTTCCGCCTCTTCCGGCGGCAGGTCGATGAGAATGAACCCGTCTACCCCGCTGGCTGCCGCATCCCTGGCCACGCGCTCGATTCCATAGCTCAGGAACGGGTTGGCGTACCCCATGAGAATCAGCGGGCACGACACCTTCGGTCGAACCCGACGCACGAGCGCCAACACCTTTCGCAGGCTGACCCCTTTCTTCAGAGCGCGCTGAGCGGAAGCCTGGATCACCACGCCATCGGCCACCGGATCGGAAAAGGGTACCCCGATCTCGATCATGTCCGCCCCGGCACGCTCCAATTCCGGGATCACGGCCTCGGTAAATCTCAAATCCGGATCGCCCGCAGTGACAAACGGCACAAGAGCTTTGCGGCCCCGGCCTCGGAGCGATCGCAATCGCCTCTGAATCCCGCTCATTTGCCTCGGTCCCCATCTCTCATGCCCAGAAACCCCGAAACGGTTTCGCAATCCTTATCCCCCCGGCCCGACAAGCAGATGACGATGGCGTCCGACTTGGAAAAACGTCGCGCAATCTTCCGGACATGCGCCACGGCGTGGGAGGGTTCGAGCGCGGGAAGAATGCCTTCCATTCGCGAAAGATACCGGAAGGAATCGAGGGCCTCACGGTCTGTCACGGTCACGTACTCGGCCCGCCGGGTGTCTTTGAGGTAGCTGTGTTCAGGACCCACCCCAGGATAGTCCAGCCCCGGGGCAATGGAGTGGGTGTCCCGAATTTGGCCGTTCTCATCCTGGAGTAGGTAACTCATGGCGCCGTGGAGAATGCCGGGTCTTCCATGGGCCAGTGTAGCGCCATGCCTCTTCCCGTCGCCGCCCGCCTCCACACCGATCAGTCGAACTGCGCGGTCGCGCAGGAAACCGGAGAAAATCCCCATCGCGTTGCTCCCCCCCCCCACGCACGCCACGACGGCGCGCGGCAACCGGCCTCGCGCGTCAAGAATCTGCTTCCGTGCCTCCCGACCGATCACGCTCTGAAAATCCCGGACGATCATCGGGAAGGGATGCGGGCCAACGACCGAGCCGAGCACGTAATGCGTCGTCGCCACATTCGTCACCCAATCCCGAAAGGCCTCATTGATGGCATCCTTGAGCGTCTTCGATCCGGAAGAAACGGAATGGACCTTCGCGCCGAGAATCTGCATCCGGAAGACGTTGATTTTCTGGCGCTCGATGTCCACCGATCCCATGTAGATCTCGCACGGCAGTCCCAGAAGCGCACATGCCGTGGCGGTGGCCACGCCGTGCTGCCCCGCGCCCGTCTCCGCAACAATACGTTTCTTGCCCATGCGTTTCGCCAGCAAGACCTGTCCCAGCGTGTTGTTGATCTTGTGGGCGCCCGTGTGGCAGAGGTCCTCGCGCTTGAGGTAGATCTTTGCGCCGCCAAGGTCTTTGGTCATCCGTTCGGCGAAATAAAGCGGTGTGGGACGACCCGCGAACTCCTTCAAGTAATGGTTGAGCTGTTTCCTGAAAGACCCAATTTGTGCGATGGAACGATAAGCTCGTTCTACTTCGTTAAGTGCCGCCATGAGCGTCTCGGGGGCGTAGCGCCCGCCGTAGGGACCGAAGCGCCCAAGCCGGTCGGGGACGGTCTTACTCTTGCCCACCGTCAGGCCCCCCTCGCACTCTGGATGAAATCCCGCACCTTGACCCAATCCTTCATGCCGGGTTTGACTTCCACTCCCCGGGCAACATCCACGCCGTACGGTCGGACCAATTGAACGGCGTGCGCCACATTGCCCGGCCCAAGCCCGCCCGCAAGGATGACCCTCCACTTCTCCGCCGCGCTCTTGGCTTGGACCCACTGGCGCCGGTCCTGGGGAGACGATTCGCCCTCCGCGGCATACCCATCGAGCAGGAATCCGGATACATGATACATGCGGAGCGCCTCATACCACTGTGCCCCCTGCATCCGCAATGCCTTGATTGCATGGGGACGGAACCGTTCGCAGAACGACGGCGGTTCCTGACCGTGAAATTGAAAAAGTCGGATTCCGGTCATCGACTTCACCTTCCGGACCTGCGCTTCCGGGACGTCTACGAAAACTCCGACTGTCGCGATAAACGGAGGCAGCACCTCGATGATCTCGCGCGCCTTCTCGGGCTTGATCGACCGAGGGCTGTTCTCGTAAAAGATGAACCCGAGGGCATCGGCGCCCGCCTCGATGCTTTTCTCGGCATCTTTGGCGTTCGTGATGCCGCAAATTTTCACTTTGAGTCCACCGCTTGAAACAGGTGCGGCGGCTACTCGATCCGGGTCGGTTGCGGGTTGCGCGGGGACCACGACTACTTCGCCTCCACAAAGGATCGCAGAAGGCCCGCCGGATCCCCGTGGGCCATCAGGGCCTCGCCGATCAGGAAGCCGTCGTAGCCGAGCCGGCGCAATCCCGGAATTTGGTCGGGGCTCCGGATCCCGCTTTCGGCGATTTTCACCGCGCCGGCAGGCAGAAGCGGCGCCATCTCTTCGAACATCCCGGTGTCCACTCGGAGGGTGTCGAGATCGCGGCTGTTCACACCGATCAATTCCGGCTCGATCACAAGGGCTCGCCTGAGATCTTCCGGCGAACAGACCTCCACCAAGGCCTCGATCTTGAGCCGCTGGGTGAGCGCGTGAAACTTCTCCAATTGTTGATCCGATAGAAGGCGCACGATGAGCAGGACCATGTCCGCACCGGCGCCCAATCCTTCGCAGATCTGGTACTCATCCAGAACGAAATCCTTCATCAGGACCGGAACGTCCACGCACCGCTTGGCCGTCTCGATATCCGCGAGGTCCCCATGGAAGAAGTGTTCCTCGGTCAGCACCGATACCGCGGCCGCCCCGGCGTTCTGGTAGGCCTCAAAGTGGGATGCAGGATCCTCCTCACCATCCAGGAAGGTCTTGGTCAAAGAAGCGCGCTTGAACTCGGCGATGATCACGTTCCCCTCATGCCCGTTGCGAACCGACTGAACAAAGGAAATCTTGGCGTGATCCTGGGCAGGACCTTCCAGCATGGCGTCGGCGGGCCGGCGGCGCTTTTTCTCCTCGATCGTCCTGCGCTTTCGTTCGAGCACCTCCTTCAACGTGGGCATGGGGCCATATTAGGGAAAAAGGAATCGGTATGGAAGGTAGGCGGGTGGCTCAGCGGTTCCAATCCGCCGGAAGGCGCAAAGAGGGGTGTGCCGCGGGCGAGATTTGAACTCGCACGGGTTTCCCCGCCACCCCCTCAAGATGGTGTGTCTGCCAATTCCACCACCGCGGCATCTGGCTCAACATCCGGCCCGCTCGAGCCGGGAGGGAGTGGGCTCAAGATACTCCCGACTTGCATCGGTTTCAACCCGGCGACTACACGGCTCGGTTACTTCGGGGACGTAAGCGCCATCAGAACGGCGCCGAGGCCGTAGTCAACGTCATCCTTTTGAGGAACGGCGGCATACTTCTCGAAACTCCCGGGAACGGTTCCGGTGGAAGTGCCGCCAACGACGGCCATTCCATCCCGCCGAATG
Source organism: Nitrospirota bacterium (assembly GCA_016180645.1). Lineage (NCBI taxonomy): Bacteria > Pseudomonadati > Nitrospirota > Nitrospirota bacterium. The sequence continues at coordinate 7,295 of JACPAV010000039.1, forward strand.
ATTCGGCCCTTGATGGCGGAGAGAGCACGGCCGCTCACCACGGCGGCGTCGGCCTCATCCACCAGCCCCAATGCCGCTCCCCGGATGAGACCGTCCGCGAAGAGCGCGGTCGCGGACGTTTCCAGATAGGACTCCCCCGGGCGATTCAGCACCGTCCACCACAATCCGCCTTCGTCCTGAGTGGCGACAACGGCCGAGAGCAGCCGGGATGCGATCCGCTCGATTTCGGACCGCTCGACATGTGAACGCGGCATGACTTCCAAAAATCGGGGCACGATGTTCGCAATCCATCCGTTACCTCTTGCCCAAAACACGGGATCGGAGGGGACCGGCGCTCCCTCGATCAACGCGTGGCGGAAAAAACCGCCGGCGTCCTGAAGACTCACCGAGAAGATCCGAATCTGTGATGCAAAAAGATCCCATACCGCCGGGTCATCGAGGGTTCGCCCGCGTTCCAGGAGGAAACTTCCAAACATGAACAAGGAATCGACCCAGAGTTGGACCGACCCGCTCGCAAAAATCCCCAGATGGCTGATGCCGCCGGAGGGCGTCCGCGGCGCCTCCTCGGTCAGATAGAGCCAAGCCCGATCGGATAGAGCTAGGAGTTCCGGATCACACGACCACCGTGCCACTCGAGTGGCAGCGGCTATTGGGGCAACATTGTCGCTCCAGATCGGCTTGTAGCCTCGCGCATGATGTCTCGCCCAGGCCTCGACGTAGGTGCGGTACGCGGAATCGCCCGTGGCCTCGTACAGATCCAGAATGCCGTACGCCAGCACAGCGGGTCCCCAATCCCACGCGAGCGTTTCCGGCGCGTGTCGTTTCATCCAACTGTCCGCCAACTCTCTGGCCAACGCCTCTTCGGCCAATGGCCGCGGCGTCGGGATTGGCGCGGGGCGGCATTCGGAACGGTTGTTTCCCTGAACCCCCTCTCCGCCGCCGCCACACGCACTCACGAGAATTCCCATAAGTGCCACAAGAGCGATCCGCGACGGTCGCATGCTCATCGAGATCTGGCCACCAACTTGCGCGAGGGCTTTTCGAAATCCAACACCAATCTGCGCCCTTCAATCGCAATGGTCGTCTGGGTCTCCCCGAAAGGCTGCCGGGCGAAGAGGTTGTCCCAGCGATCGTAGGGACCGATGTCCACCGGCGAGCTCTTGACCCTCATCGGCCCCGTCAAACCCACTTCGACCGGACCGGCGGACGGAGATTCATACTGAACCAAATCGCCGATATTCACTTGCGCCTTGGAAATCACCCCGCAAAACTCATCGAATCCCCCCCACTCCCCTGCGCTCCCCATTTCCACGATCCACACGTTCGAGGGCGATGGCGCTATCAACTCGTAGTCATTCTTCCCGGTCCAAGATGTGGGTTGTTGCGAATACAGCGCGACGTAGCCGTTGCCCTTCCGGCCCACGGTCCAGGATCCGAACTGCCGTACCTCGTCGAACCGGTTCCGTGGGAAATAGGCATGCGTGTACTCCGAAGTCACCCACGAGTCGACCCGTTCGTTCGCATCCCGACGGTATTGGATCACACCGACATTCCTGTAGAACGTGCCCCTCGGCATCCAGCTCCCGATCCAATCTCCTGCAAAGGTCTGATCGATCCCCAGTCCCGCCAGCTTGCTCGGCGCCGTGGTGAACACGTAGGCCGAATCGTCCAGCGTAGCTTGCCACATATGCGTCTGCGCTCCCCAGAAGCCCGGATTGTAGTCCTGCGCGCCGGAGAGCTGGTAATCCGGCGTTCGATACGTATACGTGCTCATCGATTCCAACGCGATTCCGCGCGAGAGCGGTTCTAATCCCTTCGCAAAATCGTACAGCTTGCCGGAAGAGGCCAGAGTCCGGAGCAATCCCCGCATCTCCTCCGGAAGATCGCCGAACAGGAAACCATTCCAGAGATTGAAGTCGCTGATCATGTTGACCGCGCCCGTAGCCACCGGCGGGGCGATGAGCGCGACCATGCCCGCCCAAAATGTAATGTCGTCAGGCTCCTCGTAGCTGATTCCCCACCGCGGGCCGTCGGCCACGTTGATGCCGTCGCGCTGGCGATGCTCGTGGCGCTCGCGGGTCGCCGATGCCACCTCCTCGATCACCTCCGGCGTCCAATAGCTACCACTCGTCGAAAGGAACGCACCTGAGAAATTGCCGGGCGATTCGTACCGCCCAAGGCCAAGCATGACCCAGGCCGCCTCCCGCGTGGAATCTCGTTGTCCATCGAGAAGATGCTCCGGATACGTGCGGCCGTGGACCGTTGCGAACAAACCGGCATACATGTTGTTCAGAAGATCGAAGGCCAGGAGATCGAGCACTATGGCTGCCTTCACACGGATTCGGTCGTTTTCCGCAAAATCCACCAAGTTGACGAGGGGCGGGATGTCCTCGTTGAAGTACACGTTGGAATGCCACTCCGAGAAGCCAAACCTACCGCGGAAATCCAGCCAGCGCTCCATCCGGCTCTCCGCGTGGCGGAGATGATCCCGGCCCGTCATCCCCGCGTTCGGGAAAATCCGGTCGGGCCAGAGCTGGCCCGCGAGGAGTTCGCTGGAATGAAACAATGCCTGATGGTTTTCCGACCAGTAGGCCATCTTGTCCTCGCCCGGTTCGTCCAACCAGTACTTGAAGTTGACAACGCTTTCTTCGATCAAGGCGCGCACGTTGAGAGGCAGCGAGTGAGTTTCCCGGTCGAGGTAGAGCATCCGAACGAACGCGGCGACCGAAAAGTCGGAGGTGTCCTCGCGTCGCGCCACCTTCTCCGCGGCCTTCCTAATCGGTTCCAAATCGACCTCGCCGCCTCTCGCCATCCGGCAGATTTGCCCGTAGAGGCCGCCTTTGCCCGGCGCGTTCCCTTGGAAACAGTAATCCAGGTATTCCGCCTGCCTCGCTCGATACGATTCGGTCGGCGGCGGAGATCCTTCGGCGAGGAAGGGGTCCCCACGCTTGCCGCCTGAGAACCCATCGCAAGCCGGATGCATCGCCCCAGCAACCGGCAGGAACAAGATCAATGCTGAGCGGAATTTCACGGCGCCCGCATCGTAGCACAGCTCACGCGGTCCTTTGACATTCCTCGGACGCTGTCATATTCAGAATGGATGCCGCAAACAGCCATCATCGGCACGGGACACCACGTCCCGCCGCGCGTCGTGACCAACGACGACCTGGCGAAGCTGATGCCCACGTCGGACGAATGGATCACCCAGCGCACCGGCATCAAAGAACGTCACTATTCCGATGGCGAAAACGGATCCGATCTTGCGAAAATCGCATGCGAACACGCCTTGGAAGCCGCGGGCAGGAAGGCCGAAGATGTCGAACTCATCATCTACGCCACGCTCTCGGCCGATCACGAGTTTCCCGGCAGCGGCTGCTTCCTCGAACCCAAACTGGGAGTCAAGCCGGGGACACCGGCATTGGACATCCGCAACCAATGCTCCGGGTTTCTATACGGTCTGCACGTGGCGGACGGTCTGATCCGGCAGGGCCTCTACAAGACGGTCCTGCTCGTGGGCGCGGAGGTCCACTCGCACGGCTTGGAATTCACGGAGCGGGGACGGGACGTGGCGGTGATTTTCGGCGACGGCGCCGCCGCGGTCGTGCTCTCGCCCACGGAGGACAACGGACGCGGCCTGCTCGCATCCGCCATCCACGCCGATGGCCGGTTCGCGCGGGATCTCTGGCTCGAAGCACCCGGATGCTACAGCAAGCCCCGGGTGAATCTGAAAGATATCGAAGACGGCCGCCATTTCCCGCGCATGGATGGAAAGAAGGTCTTTGTGAATGCCATTCAGAAAATGCCGGAAGTGATCGGCGAGGTCCTAGCCAAGACGGGGCACAAGATCGAAGACATCGACTTGTTCATTGCGCATCAGGCCAATCTTCGGATCTGCGACGCGGTGGCCCAACGCCTCGGACTGCCCCCCGAGAAGATGTACAACAACATCCAGCGCTACGGGAACACTACCGCTGCTTCGATTCCGCTCGCACTGGATGAATGCGTTCGCGCCGGGCGGGTGAAGAAAGGCGATCTCCTCTGCTTCGCCGCTTTCGGCGCCGGCTACACCTGGGGCGCCGCGCTCCTGCGCTGGTAGCCGCTTCACGTGCTCTCCCTCGTTGCCGGCGTACTCGTTCCGGCCGTCGTAGGCGCTTCCCTCGGCTCGTTCCAATCCGCGGAGATTCTGGCAAAGGACCGGAATGTCCTCGGCCTGGCAGGACAACTCGTCGCGGCCGAAGGTAGCAGGAACAGCCTGAACTTCCCGGCCGTGGAGGCTTGGTACAGGCTGGGACTTGGATTTGGTGATTTCGGAGTCAAGTTGACACCGGAAGCACTGAGGGGGAGCCTGAAACTTCCGATTCCGATCAATGCCGAGAGCTTGAGACTGGCCGTTGAGCCCGCCGTCGGCGCGGGCGAATCGCTTTTCCACGCCGGCGTGTCCAACTTCAATACATTCACTCAAACGGCTGAAGTCACACTGCTGGCAACGTTCGGTGATATGACGGTCGCCCCCCGGGGAGCCTTCTCCTACGCGAGGGGCGAAGGCGCTACATTGTTCGGAGGCAACACGCGGTTCACGTCCAAGGAATGGCTCGCGGGAGGAACGTTCACGCGCCTCGTCAAGGGTGAGAAAGTTCATTGGTGGGGGGAATTGGGCGTCTACTGGGCCAAGGATACCTCATCATCGCTGGAACCGGCCTACAGACGTCCATTCCTGGTTTTCGCCCCCGGAATCGGCGCATCGATCGAATTCTAATCCGAATCACATCGTACTTTTGAATTAACGCCCCGCAACCGTTATAATTTCCCGTCACACCCAGATGGCCGACTACGAGCAAACGATTTTCGTTCGCCCCACCGCCACACCCGGCCAACTCAAACCCGCCAACCTCGTCGTCCTCTGCGGCCCCTACAAGGCCAAAGTCCTGCCCCTCACGGAGGAGGCGCTCACAGTGGGGCGGGATGCCTCTGCCGTTTTCCGGGTCGAAGGCGATCCCTTCATGTCCCGGATTCATGCCAAGTTCATGAAAGAGCCGGCCCGGTATGTCCTCCTCGACAACAACAGCACGAACGGCGTCATCGTAAACGGCCAGAAAATCAAGGACGCGGAACTCCGGAACGGCGATCGCATCCAACTCGGCTCGACCCACCTCAAGTTCGTTTCACAGGACGGCCTCGAACGCGCCATCGGGGGTGAGGTGGAATTCCTCGCGACGCATGACGGCCTCACGGGCTTCTGGGAAAAAGATCCTTACAGCAACAAGCTGACCGACGAGATCAACGGGCTACGACTGAATCCGAAAACGATGTCCGTCGGCCTTATTGAAATCGACGACTTCGAAGCCATCAGCAAGGCACAGGGTTTCGACGCCGCCGATCTCATCCTGTTCTCCGTTTCCAACTTCCTGAAACAGACGATCACTCCGAAAGATCAAATCGGGCGGATCGATCCGAGGATCTTCGCCATCCTTTTCATCCACGATGCCGGACGCGATTTCGAAAAGTGGGCTCCCCGCGTACAAGAGGTCATCAAACGCACGCCCTTTACGGTCATGGGTGCAAAGATGAAGTTCACCCTATCGATCGGCGGCCAGCTCTGGCGCCACGATTTCAAAGTGCCGGATGTGTGGCTCTCGTACGCCCGCGTTCAGCTCGATTGGGCGCGAAAAATCGGCGGAGGTGGGTTCAAGTTTTCAAAGTGACCCGCCGCACGGCGGGTCATCCCGAGCGCCGCGAGGGATCTACGGGTGCTCCCGACGCTACCGCGCGACCGGCGCCGGCTCCGAATATCCGAGCCGCTTCGAAAGATGCAGGGCGACGAGCTTCAATTCCGGAAGGATCTCAGCGCGGATGCGCCCCTCGGACATCCGATAGGAGGGCGCGGCCACGCTGACACTCCCGACCACCTGCGGCGTGTAATCGTAAATCGGCATGGCGATCGAGCGAACCCCCTCCAGATATTCCTCATCTTCAAGCGCCCAGCCGTTCTTCGCGACTTCCTGAAGCTGCTCCATCACCTTCTTCCGATCAACCAGCGTCTTGGCCGTATGCCGCGACAGCTCTTTCGGGAGCCGACGGTCCACATCGTCGTCCCCTTGGAACGCCAACTGGGCCTTACCGAGCGCGGTCGCGTGATACGGCATGGGCGAGCCGATCTGGGTTACGACGCGGACCGGTTCCGGCGATTCGACCAGGTCCACGCAGACCGCCTTTTGACCATTGGGGACCCCGAGGAGTACCGTTTCACCCACTTTGGATCGAAATTCCTCAAGAAAACGGTGCGCAAACCGGGTGATGGTCGCATTTCGGGTGAACGCACGGCACAACTCCACCACTTTCGGACCCAATCGATAGTTTTGCGTGGCGCGGTTCTGCTCCACGTACCCCCGGGCGGTAAGCGTCATCAGGATTCGGAAGATTTGGTTCTTGCTCAGCCCAACTTTCTTGGACAAGTCGGAAACACCCAACTCCATCTGTTCCGTTTTGCAGAACATCTCAAGGAGTTCCATGCACTTGAGGATGGACAGGATGGCGTACTCGTCCTTCTTCTTCTTCATGCAACTCCTCCCGGACGCTACCTCACACTCCCTGAACCTTCCCGCGCGGTCTTCCCTGCCTCCCGCGCTTTTTTTCTGACGCATCGCGCCAAAAAACCCATTCGTTCGCTAGCACGCGGTCGAATTCTTGTCAAGAGTTTTGAGAGGTGTTACACAAAGGCATGGTCAAGCTTTTTCGAATCTCCATCGCGGCGGTCGCATCGCTTCTCATCGCGCTCACCCTGGCTTGGGCTCAAACACCCGCGCCTCCCTATGCACCGTGGGTCAACGTGCCGATCACCTATCGCATCCGCGTCCTGTGGCTCCTTGACGTAGGGTCACTGACCTTCTCCTTGAAACCCGATACGGCCAATCCCCGCCGTTTCACCGTGGTCTCCGAAGCCCACCCCATCGACATCATTCGGAAGATCACCCAATTCCGCGATGCGCGTTACACCGCCGTGCTGAATTACGATGAGAAAACCGACCGATTCTCCGTGTCCGAAGTCCGGGAGTTCGTGCGCCGGGCGGATCGCACCCGCGAAGTGCGGCTGGACATCCGCCCCGATGGCTGGTCCCGGCGCGCATTCCACAACGACAAGCTCGCCTCGGAACAGACCGGAACACTCAAGCCCGGAGAAATGGCCCTCGATCCCGTGGCCGCCTTCTACAACTTCCTCCTGGGGGCGTATGGGCCGCCCGCGGACAGCCACGATTACCGCGTGCCCATGTTTTCGCGCACCGGGCCGGCGAACGCCATCGTCAGCATCCTGCCGCGGCCGGAAGCCCGGGAAATTCTCAACCTCAAATCGGCGCAGGAATTCGGCGGTCGGGTGACGTTCGACGGGAGCTTCATGGATCTCAAGGTGAAAGAGGTGCTTTTCGTCACCAACGACCACTTTCTGCCCATCCGCGCCGTCGTCCGCGATGCGGGATACCTGGGACAGGTTGAGGCGTTCCGGACCAGCCCGAAACCGTAGGACGATGCTCCGTCTTCGGCTACAATGGCCGCATGGCGCACTCGCTTCAACTTCCGTCCATCCTTGGCCGGGGTTCAAGGTTGCGAGTGCCGCGACCATCGTGGACGCGGCGCCTCCGGATCCACCATGTCGTCACGTCCCTCGACTTGGGTGGCGCGGAGAAGCACGTCGCCAGTCTGGCCCAGGCGCAGGCCCGGAGCGGCCACCGAGTTTGCGTCACCTATCTGAAAGGATCCGGCGCGCTCCGTGCCTCGCTGGATCAGCACGGCATTCACTCTGAATCGCTCGGTGTGAACGGCTGGCTGCGCTATTCACCCATCGCCCAATTGAACGGCGCCCTGCGCAAAGGCAATCCGGACATCGTGCATGCCCACCTTTTTCCCGCTGAGGTCTATGCCTCCCTGGCTTCGCCGGGAATAAAGCCGTGGAAATTGGTGGCGACCAAGCACAACGACGAAGATTTTCTTCGCAAACGGCGCTATTCTTTCCTACATCGACTCCTGTCATCGAATCAGGATGCCGTCATCTGCCCGTCCCAATACCTCCGGCGATTCACAACGGAAACTGGCATCCGGCCCACACTGCCGACGTTCGTCATCCCCTATGGAATCGACCCGACGGAACCTTCGGTCCACCGCGAATCCTCGTCGCTGAGGAAGGCGTGGGGCATCCCCAAGGACGCGGTCGTGTTCGGCTTCCTCGGGCGGTTCGTGCCGCAAAAAGGGTTGGACGTCCTGATCGATGCGTTGGCCTCAGTCCGGAAAAAGTGTCAATGCAAACTTGTCCTCGCCGGCCGGGGCCCGCTGGAAGCGTCCCTCAAGAAGAAAGTCTCCGAAGCGGGCCTGGAATCGCGGGTGGTCTTCGCCGGATTCCACTCCAATCCCTGGCCCCTCTACCGTGCGATGGACGTCTTCGTGCTCCCCTCTCTCTGGGAAGGTTTCGGTAGGGTTCTCTTGGAAGCGATGCTTGTCGGACTGCCCATTGTCGCCAGCCGCGCAAGCTCGATACCGGAAATCGTCGAGGAGGGCGGAACGGGTCGCCTCGTACCCTCCGGCGACAGCGCCTCGTTGGCCACGGCTCTCCTCGACCTCGCCCGGCATCCGCACATTCGAGAGGCCATGGGAAGGCGCGGTCGAGCGCTCGTCAAGAAACGATTCTCTCTCGATTCGATGGTCGAGGCCACGGAACACGTCTATCGCTCAGTCCTTCATTGATGCCGGCAAAACTCCTCCTCCTGGTAACCCAATCCGATGACGGTGGGGCGCAACGATATGTGAACGACCTCGCCGTCGGTCTCACCGACCGCCGATACAAAGTCACCGTGGCCTGCGGTCCGGGCGGTCCCCTGATTGCGAGGCTCCGCCGGAACAAAGTTGACGTTCGGGTCATCGCCGATTTGGCCCGGCCCATCCGGCCATGGAAGGACGGGCGGGCCTTCTGGGAAATCTACTCTCTTATCCACGATGGCCCCTACGACCTTGTTCACTCGAACAGCTCGAAAGCCGGCTTCCTTGCCCGGGTGGCCGGCCGCGCCGCAGCCGGAAAGCGGCATCTTTTTACGGCGCACGGTTTCGTTTTCCAGGAGGAGAGGTCTCAGGCCGCTCGGAGTGCCTTCCTGCTACTCGAAAAAGCCGCGGGGATGCTGACCGACCGTCTCATCACCGTCTGCGATGCAGATCGCGAGCTGGCGTTGCAGCACCGAATCGTTCCCTGTGAGCGCGTCATCACCATCCACAACGGCATCCTTCCGTCCCCCCCGCTTCCGACCGCCGAGAGCCGGAAACGGCTGGCGTTGCCGGCTCGCATTCCCGTGGTGGGCACGGTGGCCAACATGTACCCCAACAAAGGACTGATGGATTTCGTGGCCGCGGCCCGGCATGTCATTCAGCGCCATCCAAAAACCTTTTTCGCCGTGATCGGTCACGGCCCCCAGTACCTGGAGGTGGTGGAGGCGATCCGGCAAGCGGGGCTCAACGACCGGTTCCGGCTCTACGGCCAGATCGAAGAGGCCTGGAAACTCGTGAGCGCATTCGACGTGTTCGTTCTGTCCTCACGCAAGGAGGGAATGCCCTACTCCATTCTGGAAGCGATGAACGCCGGTGTGCCGGTGGTCGCCACACGGGTTGGGGGTATCCCGGAGGCCATCGAGGACAACGTCGAAGGTCTGCTCACACCGTCCGGCGCTCCGGATGAGATGGCCCATCAGGTCGATCGCCTTCTCCGCGACCGCGCTCTCGGTCGCACTCTCGCCTCGCGAGCTCGCCGCAAGCTCGTTCACTATTTCAATATCGACCGAATGATCGACGAGACGGAACGGGTGTATGAATCCCTGCTGTGACCGGGTGAGGGGGGAGAGCGCGATCTGATGGCCAGGCCCTCTCGAATTCTGCTTATCCTGAGCGACCTTCTGATCGCCTACATTGCGTACATCCTGGCCTTCACGGTCCGAACTCAGGTGGACGTTCCCTTTTTCCGAGGTCCGCTGCCCGACTATCTCTTCGCCGTCCTCAAACATGGCTGGCTCGCCGTCGGTCTGGTCCAGATCTTTTCCAATTACCTCCTTGGGCTCTACGATCCGCCGGACCGCCCGGGAACCTCGCGACTGGCCGAGTCCCTCCTGATCGCCTGCGCGATCAATACCCTTGCGCTCACGAGCTACTACTTCTACCGACTCGAGTTCAAGTTCCCACGATCCATCCTCGTCGTCTACGGGCTGTTCGATGCCTTCTTTCTCTTCTCGTGGAGATGGCTCCTTTTCCGCATCGCCCGTCTCCGGAAGAAACGCGTAGCCCTCTGCGGGCATGGACCTCTTGTCACTGAGCTCCTGGAGGACATTCGGAATAATCCATGGCTGGGATATGATGTCATCGGCGTCGTTTCCGACGAAGAGTCGCCCACACCGCCGACCCCTGCCCCGCCGGCCATCGGCCATCGCCGCGACCTCCAGGCGCTGATACGAATCCATAATCTCGAAGAGGTCATCTATGTCCCGGACCCACACTGGACGCAGTCGGCCGTCCAAACCCTGAAGGAGGTCGAATCCAGCGGTGCGCGAATCCTGGTGGCGCCCACACTCTACGAAATGATCCTGTGTGAACCCACGTCCCAGCGCATCAAAGACATACCCCTCATTCCCGTGTCCACCCAAGGATCGGCCGCGGCCTCACAGTCCGTCAAGAATATCTTCGACCTGATCCTGTCCTTGGGCCTTCTGGCGCTCCTCTCCCCCGCGTTCCTGGTCTGCGCCCTCCTCATCAAGGCAACTTCCAGCGGCCCGGCCATTTACAGGCAGGAACGCGTTGGAAAAAACGGCCGGCGATTTACCTTGTACAAGCTCCGGACCATGGTGGAGTCCGCCGAAAGCGCCACCGGACCGGTCTTCGTCGATGTCGATGATCCCAGGGTCACGCGAATCGGGCGGATCTTGCGACGGTTGCGCGTGGATGAGATTCCCCAGCTCGTGAACATCCTGAAGGGCGACATGAGTTTCGTCGGTCCCCGGCCTGAGCGGCCCGACTTTGTGGAAACGTTCGAGCGGAAAATTCCGTTTTACCGGGAGAGGCACAGGGTCAAGCCCGGACTCACCGGACTGGCTCAAGTCAACGGCTACTACCACACCACCGCTGAAAACAAGCTCAAATACGATCTCGCCTATGTCTACCGTCACAACCTCTTTCTCGACATGATGATTCTTCTTGAAACGGCCAAGGTGGTGCTCACCCGGAAGGGCGTGTGACCGCTCGACTCGGCCATCGCGAGGGCGCCCCGGAAAAAAGTTGATCTTCGTCCTTGCTTTCAGACAGTCAGTGCCCTAACCTACGGCACCCAAAAAGGATAGAGCGATGCAGAGACCCTATCAACCCTCCACTCACGGCGCTATGACCGAACAGCCATTCCACTCGCCGTCCCCAAAGCGAAGCGAAGGGGATCGTCCCTGGAGCGAAGCGGAGGGGGCCCCTCAATGAAAATTGGTGTTCCAAAAGAGTCCGGACAGGGTGAGAATCGGGTCGCACTGGTTCCCGATGTCATCCCCAAACTCATCTCTCAGAAGAATGAAGTCTTGGTGCAGGCGGACGCGGGCGCGGCAGCGGGCTTTCCCGACGCGGTGTACAAGGAAAAAGGCGCCGCCATCGTCTCGGATCAGGCAGGACTCTTCGCGCAATCCGAGATCGTCTTGATGGTCAGCCCTCCGGCCCCTGCCGAGATCGCCGCGCTGAGAGAAGGCACCATCCTCATTTCGTTCCTTTATCCGGTGGCCCACGTGGACAAGGCCAAACAATTAGCCTCCCGGAAGATCACGGCCATCGCCATGGACCTGATGCCGCGAATCTCCCGGGCTCAGCCCATGGACGCGCTCAGTTCACAAGCCACGGTGTCAGGCTACAAAGCGGTCCTCCAAGCCGCCGACTCGCTCCCGAAATTCTTCCCCATGCTCATGACCGCCGCCGGGACGATCTCCCCGGCCAAAGTATTCGTGATTGGAGCGGGCGTAGCCGGACTCCAGGCGATTGCCACCGCCCGCCGACTCGGTGCGGTGGTCGAAGCGTACGACGTTCGGCCCATCGTCAAGGAGCAAATCGAGAGCCTCGGCGCCAAATACGTCAACATGGAAGTTGAAGCGAAGGATGCCCAGGACAAGGGCGGATACGCGAAGGCCCAATCCGAGGAGTTCTACAGGAAACAGCAGGAGTTCATGGCCAAACAGTGCCGCAACGCGGACGTGGTCATCACCACCGCGCTCATTCCCGGTCAACGCGCGCCCCGGCTCATCACCGAGGATGCCGTCAAGGGCATGCGGCCCGGTTCGGTCATCGTCGATCTCGCGGCCGAGCAAGAAGGCAACTGCGCCCTGACCGAGCCGGGCAAGACGGTCGTCAAATATGGGGTGACGATCCATGGCCAACTCAACCTCCCTTCCACGCTCGCCCCGCACGCCAGCCAGATGTATGCGCGAAACATCACATCGTTCCTGGCGCAGTTGGTGAAGGACGGAAAAGTGAACTTGAACCTCTCCGACGAAGTCATCAAAGGGCCCCTCGTCACGCATGACGGGAAAATCGTCCACGAAGCAACGCTCAAAGCCGCGGAAAAGAAATAGCAGGACCATGCACGGACTCCCTCAACCGGACCTCATCGAGAACCTCTTCGTCTTCATGCTCGCCTCGTTCCTGGGTCTCGAGCTCATCCGAGGCGTTTCGCGGCTCCTGCACACACCGCTCATGTCGCTGACCAATGCCATCTCTTCGATCGCGATCGTCGGATCGCTTCTCCTGGCCGGGAGGCAGGACAACACCCTGAGCACGGTCCTCGGCACCCTCGCCATCGCCTGCTCGGCCATCAATGCGATCGGCGGTTTCATGATCACCGAACGCATTCTGCGGATGTTCAAACGCAAGGACGAACGCTGATGCTGGGAGAAAGCCTCGTTCAATACGTCTATCTCCTTTCCGCGGCCCTCTTCGTCTTGTCGCTGAAGTGGATGGGCCAGGTAAAGACGTCGCGACGCGGCAACTGGGCCGGCACGATCGCCATGGTCCTCGCCATCATCGGAACGCTCGTCAGTTTCGACGTGAGAGGTTGGGGTTGGATTTCCCTGGCGCTCATCGTCGGAAGTCTCGTCGGGGCGCCCATGGCGATCTGGATGCCGATGACCGCCGTTCCCCAACGGACGGCGCTCTCCCATGCTTTCGGCGGTCTCGCCGCGGGGCTCGTCGGCGCGGCGGAGTACTACACCCAAGCCCCCAACATCGACACGTTCACCATGGGCGCCCTCGCCACCGAGATGCTCCTCGGTTTCCTCACCTTCACGGGGAGCCTCATGGCCTTCGGCAAACTCCAGGAGATCATCCCCACGCGACCCATCATCTATCCGTTCCGAAATGTGGTGAGCATCGGAGTCCTGGCCGCCGCCGTTCTCATGGGGGTCTACCTCACGATCAACCCCGAGGCCTCCACTCTCCTCCCCCTGTTCATCGCCGCCGCCCTCGCGTTTGGAATTCTCCTCATCCTCCCCATCGGCGGAGCGGACATGCCCACCGTGATCGCCATTCTGAACTCCTATGCCGGCCTCTCCTCCTCGGCCATGGGTTTCGTGCTGAACAACAAGCTCCTGATCATCGCCGGTGCGCTCGACGGCTCCTCCGGCCTCATCCTCTCCATTCTCATGTGCAAGGCGATGAACCGCTCATTCACCAATGTGCTGTTCGCCGGAGTGGGCACGGTACAAGCGGGCGCCGGCGCGGGCGCATCGCCAACCGGCAAGACGGTGCAGGGGTACACCGTTGAAGACGCGGCGACGATCTTCGATGGCGCGAAACTCGTTGTCGTGGCGCCGGGATATGGCATGGCCGTGGCCCAGGCCCAGCACGCGGTCAAGGAATTGTCGAACGTCCTCGCCGCGCGGGGCACGGACGTCAAGTTCGCCATCCACCCCGTGGCGGGCCGCATGCCCGGTCACATGAACGTACTTCTGGCCGAAGCCGACGTCCCGTATGATCAGCTTTGGGAAATGGAGAAAGTGAATCCCCTTTTCCCCGAAGCAGAAGTAGCCATCGTGGTCGGCGCCAACGACGTAACGAATCCCGCGGCCCGCACGAAGACCGATTCTCCTCTCTACGGCATGCCCATCCTGGACGTGGACAAAGCTCGCACGGTCATCTTCATTAAGCGCAGCATGAACCCCGGCTTCGCGGGGATCGACAACGAGCTCTTTTATCTCGACAAGACCATGATGGTCTTCGGCGACGCCAAGAAAGTCATCACCGAACTCGCCGCCGCCATCAAGGCGTCCTGACTTCCCCCCGACTCAACTCAGGCGAGGCTCCGAAGCCAATCCGCCTCAGCACGGAGGCCGTCGGCCAAGCGGACTCTCGGCTCATAGGCGAGATGTTGACGGGCCCGGGAAAGATCGGCCCAAGTGTGGCGGACGTCGCCTTTCTGGAGCGGTTCCTCTTTCATAATCACGGGCCGGCCGAGAACGGACCGAAGCGTGTCCAGCACGTCCAACATGGTCACCCGGCTCCCCCCCCCCACGTTGATAACTTCCCCCGCGGGAGCTTCCAATGCCGCATGGGTGGCGCCGACCGCATCCGACACGAACGTGAAATCGCGCGTCTGGCGACCATCGCCGTACAACGCAAATGTTTCCCCCTTGAGCGCGGATCGAATCAGCTTGTGAAACGCCATGTCCGGCCTCTGCCTCGGTCCGTAAACGGTGAAATATCGCAGTGCCACGCAGGGAACTCCGTAGGACTTCTGATACAGCATGCAGAGATGCTCCGCGGCGAGCTTGGTCACGCCGTAAGGTGAAATCGGACGGCACGCGAGGTCCTCGGTGAGGGGATAGATCCCGGGCTCTCCATACACTGAGGAGCTGGACGCGTATACAAACCTGCGAAGGTTGCGCCCCTTTGCCGCTTCGAGCAACCGCTGCGTCACCGTGATGTTGTGCTTCGTGTAGTTCACAAACTGCGGACCCCAACTCGTACGGACCGCAGCCTGGGCGGAAAGATGAAACACCGCGTCGACTCCGTCCAGAAGCGGCGTCAGATCGATTTCGCTGAGATCGGCTCGGACCAACGCAAAACCCTTGCGATGCAACAGGGGCGAGACATTCCTCTCCTTGAAGGATGGATCGTAGGACGGCGTGAAACAGTCGACCCCCACGACGTCGTAACCCTTCTCGAGTGCGAGTTCGACCAGATGGGAACCGACAAATCCGGCCGCTCCGGTAATCAATACCTTCACGGCCTTACCGCACCCCCAGGGATTCCGCCTGGCCGGGATTGTGACGCTGAAACTTCCACACGTTCCGGCTGTGGTTCTTGAAGTCATCCGAGAAGATGTGCGTCCCGTCGTTCTTGGACACGAAGTACAGGTAATTTGCGTGCGCGGGGTAGAGGGCGGCGATAAGCGACTCCCGGCCGGGGCTGGCGATGGGGCCGGGCGGAAGTCCGGACCGAGTATAGGTATTGTACGGGCCATCCGATTCCAAGTGGGCTCTCGTCAGATTTCCATTGAAGCCGGGGAAAAGGCCGTAGATCACCGTCGGATCGCTCTGGAGGCGCATCCCGAATTTCATCCGATTGTGAAAGACCGCCGACACCAGCGGCCGCTCTTCCGCCACGGCCGACTCTTTTTCAACGATCGAAGCCAGGGTGACGACCTGCGCTTCCGACATGCCGAGCGCTCTGGCCTTGGCCACCATGCCCTCATCAAAGACCTTCCGAAACTGCTCCACCATCATCTTGACCACGTCCCGGGCCGTAAGCGACGAACTGAACACGTATGTTTCCGGATACAGAAATCCCTCCGCACTCTCGGCGTGGACGTCCAGATCGAGCAGGACCTGGGGGTCCCGAATCGCGGCAAGAAAGTCTGCGGCCGGAACCACCTGGCCGTCCTCCAAAAGTTTGGCGATCTGGTACGAATTGTATCCCTCCGGCACCGTGACTCTGAAGCGGACGACCTTGCCCTGACTCAGGGTCCGCAGGATATCCAACGGCGTCATTTTTCCCGTAAGCACGTATGCCCCGGCCTGAACCTTCCGCCCGAGATCCAAGTAGTGCGCCAAGCGGACGATCCGGCGCGGCTGGGGTACAAATCCCTCCTCGGAAAGGCGTTCCGCCACTCGCTCGAACGGCTCACCCCACTTGACTCGAAACATTTTCTCCTGGAGCGTCTCATTCGCCGGAAAGAACAGGAACGGCACCCACTGCGCGGCCAGAAACCCGAATCCGAACAGGACGGCCAGCACGCCGAGGAAGATCCCTACTTTGAGGAGGCGCCTCACAGACCGCCTCCGCTCTTCCGGACCGCATCCAGATAATCCTGCAAAATGTATGCAGCAGCGATTCGATCCTTTTCGCCTTTCTTCCGATCCCTCCGCCCCAGACGTCTGCGACCTTCCTCCGCTCTGCGCGTGGAAAGCGACTCGTCCCACAGACGCACAGGCATACCCACCGCCGGACGCAGCTTCTCCACGAATCGAAGCGTCTTCAGGGCCTGCGGCCCCGTCGACCCATCCATGGAATACGGAATCCCCACCACCACCACCCCTACCCGGAGTTCATTGACCGTCCTCGCAATCCGATCGACGGCATCTGCGTCGCGCTCGCGGTGGATCGTCACCAGCGGGGAGGCCACGGTCCCCAGTTCGTCCGAAACGGCGAGACCGATTCTCTTGTCACCGACGTCAATACCCAGCACCTTCAAGCCAATTCTTCTATTTGGGTGCGTCCACCCGCACGCGGTCCGGTTTACCCAGGTCGAACTCCGGCGTGTACACGATGACGGCCGCGAATCGCCCGTCGAACGTCCCCCCGTGCGGGGTCCCTTTCGGGATGTGTAGGATCGATTGCGGACCGATCTTCTTCTGCTCGTTTCCGATGGTGAATGTGCCTGTCCCCTCGACCACCATCACCACTTCATCGTGAGTGGCGTGGACGTGCAAGGGAACCTGCTTGTCACCTTGGATCATCATCAGGCTGGAATTCATTGGGTTGATGAGGGGCGTCCACTTGGCCGCCTCCCCTTCCTTCAGCGGGTTTTTCTCCATCACTTCCCGAACGGTCCAGAAATGGGTCCCCTCTTCGGCCCGGGCATTCCCCATGAGCGAAAGGCAGGCCACGGCGATCGCCATTCCTCGCATGATCGGCTTCACATTCACGTCTTCCCCCTTTTCACAGGTGCACCCGATCCCGGAGGGCTTGCCCGAGTGTTTCGTGATCGGTGTATTCAATGTCCGCCCCGATGGACAATCCCACCGGAAGCTTGGAAATCTTCACGCCTTTCTTCTTGAGGGCATCCGCCAGATAAAGCATCGTCGCATCGCCCTCAAGCGTCGGATTGATGGCCAGCACGATCTCGCGGATGCCGCCGGACTCCACGCGCCGGATCAATTGCGCCACCCGGAGCCGCTCCGGGCCGATGTCCTCCATCGGCGAAAGCGTTCCGTGGAGAACGTGGAACACGCCCTGGAACACCGCGCTCCTTTCCAGCGGACGGATATGGGAGGAATCCGACACCACGCAGACCACGGCGTGATCCCTCCGGGGATTGGCGCAGATCTCGCACGGCGACCGAAAAGTTACGTCGCAGCAGAGCTCGCACTCCTTCATCTGCTGCTTGAGATTCCGGAGACTCTCGCTCAGCCCGAACACATCCTCCTGGGGTGCCTTCAGGAAGTAGTACGCCATCCGGGTGGCCGATTTTTCTCCAAAACCCGGGATCCGCCTGAGGCGGTTGATCAGATCTTTGAGGGGATCCTCGGAATCCTGCATGGAGGACGTTCAGGCGCCGGGGAATCTTGCGCCCAGGGCCATCCCACCGGCCACCTTGGCCAATTCCTCCGCAGCCATCTGCTGGGACCGTCGGAGGGCCTCGTTGACGCCCGAGGTGATGAGATCCTGGATGAACGCCACGTCCCCGCCGCGCAGAATTTCCGGCTCGATCCGGATGGAAACAATTTCCATCCGACCGTTGGCCTTCACCTCAACCATCCCCCCACCGGATTGGGCCACCACCTCCCGATGAGCAAGCTCCTCCTGGGCTTCCTTGATTTTCCGTTGCAGATTTTGTGCCTGCTGAATCCAATCCGTGGGCTGTCCGCCTTCGCGTTCCTCCATGAACGGCATCGTAGCTTATTTCACAGCGGGCTGAAAGATCTTCACGAACTCCTTGTACATGGGATGACCGTCGATCTCGTCGTTCGTCTTAGGCCCCTCGGACGCCGCCGATGGAGGTCGAGGGGCGCCCACTACAATATCGAGATCCTCACGGTAGAATTCCGCCGCCCAGGCGCGAAGGTCCTTCTTCTTGTCCTCGAGGACCGAGGCCGAGAAAGCGTCCCCGGAGGGGGGGCAGACCACGATCCGACCCTGTTCCAGGACCACGTCCGACTGCTTGACCACCGCGCCGAGCATTCGATTCTTCGCCAGGACAAACTCGGTGAAAGACGAGGCTGTGGGCGCCGTAGCGGCCACCTGCGATTTCGGAGCGGTGACGGTACCGCGCGAAACCGGCTCCGCTCGGCTTGGCCCCAAGGGTCCGGATTCAGTCCTTCCACCGGCTGACGCCGCTTCGAGCCGTCCGAAAATCTGGCCGAGGTCCATCAGCCGCGGCAGCAGCGTGATCTTGGACAGAGCGGTAGTAGCCACCACGTAGGGATCGCTGGATGTCGCCATCTGGGCACACATCTGGGCCAGGATTTCACCGATCTGGACAAGATCGGCCTGCGAAGACGACGCCGCCCGACGGGCAAGGCCCTCCATTTCCTCCTCCGATTTCTGGAGAATTCTTCCGGCGGCATCCTTCGCGGTAGCACAAACCAATAACGCATGAGCTTCTTCCAACAATCCCTTGGCCACCACCATGAGATCAAACCCTTCCGAGTACAACTGATGATACACGGTCATGACCACCGGCGCGTCCCGCGTTACGAGGGCATCGAGGAGCGCCTCAATCTTCTCTCGCGGCGGAAGGCCGAGAAAATGGGACACGCTGTCGCGCGTGATACGGCCCGAGGCCGGGCCCTTTCCGACCGATTTTCCGTCCGCCTCACCCGCTGCAAAGTTGGCGATCTGGTCCAAGAGCACCTCCGCATCGCGGAGGCTGCCCTCCGCAAAACGCGCCAGGGCGACGAGGGCATCCGGGTCGGCTTCGAGCTTCTCCGACTCCGTTATCTTACGAAGTTTCGCCGCGATCAGTTCCGAGGAAATTCTCCAGAAATCAAAACGCTGGCAACGGCCCACGATCGTGGCCGGAATCTTCTGCGGGTCGGTGGTGGCAAATACGAATTTCACATGCGATGGCGGCTCCTCCAGCGTCTTGAGGAGCGCGTTGAATGCGCTCACCGAGAGCATGTGCACTTCATCCACGATGTAAACCTTGAAGCGGGCCGACGCGGGGGCATATTGCACGGCCTCGATGATTCGCCGAACGTCGTCCACGCTGGTGTGAGATGCTCCATCGATTTCCAGCACATCCACGCAGGCACCCGTGGGAATCGCCTGACACGTTGAACACCGGCCGCAGGGCTCCGCCGTCGGACCTTTTTCGCAATTCAAGGCTTTCGCCAGGAGCCGGGCCAGAGTCGTTTTTCCCACTCCCCGAGGCCCGCAAAAGAGAAAGGCGTGGGGAATCCTTCCCGTCCGGATGGCGCCCGAAATCGCCCGAACAACGTGATCCTGGCCGACGACATCCTCGAGGCGGGACGGGCGCCATTTGCGCGCCAGAACGTGATAGCTCATGCGGAAGAACGGATCCTCACTACGATTTCCTGCGCTGGGAAATGAACTCGCGCCGCGCAGCATCGATGTCGCGATCCAGAGGCGACGACTCTTTTCCCGTCCTATCGATTTCCTGAACGAAGGAAATCAGCTTGGACACGTCCTCCCGCTTGGAATCCTCCCATCGGAGGGAGCGCAGCGTCTCGACAATCTCGAACAGTTTGTCGGGATTCGCCCGGATCACTCCCGCCAGGATCGCCTTGTTCTTCTCGAACGGAAGCATCTGCTTGACCCCCAGCTTCATACGTGACTATTAACGGACTTTTCGCCGATGGGCAAGCCCCGCGCCTTCCGACCCAATGCGCTGGAGCTAGAGGGGACCGGGATCCTGTGGTAATGTGAACCGCCAAAGTGAAACCCCGCTTGTCACGCTCGATCACGGTTGGCCTTTTGACCGCTTTGGCCATGGGAGCCTGCTCGAAGCCAGGCAAAGCACTATTGCCGGGTGCCATCCCCCGACCCCCCGTAACACTCGAAGGATACAAGGACCTCCGCTGGGGCATGAATCCGAACGAGGTCCTCGCACACACGGGGATCGATGAATTCCATCCCATCGAGATCTCCGATGACCGGGTGGAGCGTTGGGCGGCCCCGTTCACGACCGAACCGGCCTGCGGCCCGTTCTGCGGCCTCGCCCTCCACCAGGTGTTCTCCATCTGGTACGGCGCACCGACGGCCAGCGTGGACCGGGAGAAATCCATCGTCCGCTCGGAACTGTCTTCGCCGCTTTGCGCGGATTGCGTGGTGAAGAAGGTCGGGCCGTATGACGAATACGTCACTCTCGAAAAAGACGGATTGGTGGCCTACTGGTTCCCGCTTTCCATCACCGATTGGTCCCGCGCCCGAACGCTTGTGGAAGAACGCTACGGACCGGCATCCAGTTCGCTCCCGAAAACCACCTTGACCGTTGCAGCCCCCGGAGAACCTGAACTTGCTCCCTTCAGCTACGATGGAAGCGTGTGGTTCGGTCCCTCGACAACAATCTATCTCGTGACCGAACAGTATTCGTCGGAAGCCACGGTCTACAAGTTGGGCTACATGTTCTACCTGAGCAGTCTTTTCGATCTGCAGAACGCGCAGCGAATCAAGGCCCTGGTGGCTCACCGCGAGAAGGAAAAGCAGAAGGCCGCCACCCGGGACGAGGATTTCGTCAAGGCCGTCGTCGAGTAGTTCCCCCTTATGAAGGCGCTCCTCCTCGTCATTCACGGCACCCGCGATCCGGGGGGTCTGAGCGAGATCCGATCGTTCGTGCGCGGGGTCCGGCGGAAACTGAAAAAGATCCGCGTGGAATTCGCCTTTCTGGCGCCCGGCCCCAATTCGCTGCCCACGATGGCGCAGCGGCTTCGGGAACGGGGGAGCAAAGAAATAGATGTGATCCCATTCCTCCTCTTCTCCGGCGCCCACGTGAGGCGAGACATCCCCCGAATGCTTTCGGAGATCCGTCTCAAGAATCCCGATCTCACAATCAGGCTCGGTCGCCACATTGGACCGTCCGTGGAAGCCGTGCGGATCGCACTCACCCGATGGCGGGAGATGTCTCGGCGATGAGAACTTCAGATCTCCCCTGACGACATTCGACATCCTCGACTCGGTGTGACATATCTATCCCCCCAGATGGCGGCCAAGCGGAACACCACCCATCATCTGCAGATCGAGCAGGTCGCGTCTGGGGTTCGTCTGATTCGACTCCATCGCCCCGATTGCCGCAATGCCCTGAGTCTCCACACCATGCTCGAACTCCAGGCCGCCCTGAAGGCCGGATCGCGCGATCATCAGAAGGTGTGCATCCTTACCGGAACCCCACCGGCATTCAGTGCGGGTGGCGACTTGAACTGGCTTCTGGCCGAAGTGAAGTCTAAGGGATCTCGCGGCGCCGCAGAGGCGGTTTACCGAGGATTTCAAGGTGTGACGCGCCTGATTTGTGACCTCCCGATGGTCATGATCTCGGCCGTGAACGGCGCGGCCGCCGGAGCCGGGATGGACATGGCGCTGGCCTGCGATCTCTGTTTCGCATGCCCCTCCGCTCGCTTCGTCCAGTCCTGGATCAAGCTGGGGCTGGTCCCGGCGACCGGTGGCGCCTTCTTCGTCCAGCGACGGGCGGGGTGGAAGGGTCTGAAGCTGGCCTACACGGGCGAAATGATCACGGGAACGGATGCCGACCGCCTCGGTCTCGTGGATGGGCTGTTCGAGGACGCCCAGCTTCTAGACGAGACTCGGCGAATCGCTCTTGCCATCGCCGAAGGAGACGGCTCCACCCTCCGCGACATCAAGCGGCTGATTCGCCGCCAAGAGAAGGCGACCCTCGAATCCTACCTGAAGGAAGCGGCAAGGATGCAAGTCCACCACCTGGATTCCGATTTCTTCCGCAACGCCGCCGCGCATTTTATCGGCCGAAAATAGCCGGGGGGGGTCCAGGTCTGGGGTCAGACATCGCTATCTATGCTTTCTCAAGTTTCTCGATCTCCCGATGCTCCATCTTCCCCTCCGATAGCCCAGCCTCAAACCGATAGAGCATGCTGCTGATCGTCGCCTGATCGCGGTGAAGCCACGCC
>JACPAV010000040.1 GCA_016180645.1 Nitrospirota bacterium
CCGCGTCAACCGAATCGTTCTGGCCATGAACCCTCCTTGTTGAGGAGAGCATAGCAGATATGGAGAATATGTTAAAGTACATTAGTGGGCATATTTAGCTCATTGTCTACACCGGTGCGTAGATTCCACACGCCAATACCCCGCCGTACCTGACCCCAGCTTGTCAAGCCTAGGGCGACTTTCTCGTTTGAGTCAATGATGCCGTCACTACATTCACCTGGGAACAACCCGATCAAAGGATCACATTTTAAGTCGGTTGACATTCGGGTGTCCGTGAACCAGTAGGCAAGCGTGTTTCCACCTAGAGAACTGAGACGATCCGAAATGGCAAGGCTGTTTGCCGTGCGTTCTTTCAAGCTCCTCGGTACAGACACCGCTGAGAGATCAGATAGGCGGAATACGCGATCGTATTGAAGGTATGCGTAGTCTCGTGACACCTTTATGGAACGTCCTTTTCCAAGGAACCTCGTCTGTCCTGTCCCTAGATCATGGACGTATACAGGGCTGGTGTCGAAGGGTGCACCTGGGTCTTCGAGGTATATGTCACTGTTCACGGCGTAGACGAGCCAATTCCCGCGTACCGCCCAATCGGTACTCCAGGGATGGTGAAGATTCCCTTCGTATAGTTCAGGGTGCAAGGTCTCAAGTGCTACCAGCCTCAAGTCCAATTCTGGGAGAGACCAGACGCTAAAAGAACCCTGCGCGTTTTTCCCCACGATTGAATTGCGGCTCAAGCCGAGAGGGGAAATTTGCAGCCGGATTTGTCTACCGGGAACACCTCTCTCATCTTCGCCTTTCCATTTCATGGTGAGGCTGTCCACAGTTAGAACATCATCGCTCGTAAGGTCCTTAACAAGAATACTGTACCGAACTAACTCCGGTGAAATGATTTCCCCCTCCGTCCATGCGGCATACGGCCAAGCAATTCGAACCGCATTGTCGTTACTCGCCCAGAATCTAAGGGGGATGAATCTCTTTCCCTCACTGTCGTCCCCACAGGAGGACCAGAGTGCAGCGGCCAATACAATAGAATAGCTCTTCCTAATCTTCCTCCAAACGCCGCGATCCACCGCTCAAGAGGGGGGGGTGGGGTCAGGCATGGGGGTTGACAAGTTTTGAGCACGCACCGGAAAGGAAGTTCAAGGCTTTCAACTCAGCATGACAGCGTTCTCATGCAGCGAGCGATTTGCGCCCCCGCAGAACAACCATGTCCATAACCTGGCTCGTGGAATAGTCAAAAATTTTCCGCCGGCAATGGCCACACCGCTCGTAGGGAAGATCAACAAAAGTATGAACCTTCCCGCCCACGCGGAGGCGAATGGTCCCCCGTTGGTACCGTAGCGCCTTTGCCCCGCAGAGCGGACAATACTGTACTGCCCTGCTAGATGGAACGCTTCGACGAGATAAAGACATAGAATACTTCATCCCCCGCTATCTTGCGGATGACTCCTTTGGTGTAAATCCACATTCCCGAGTAGTTCGGGCTCTCAATGACATACAGCTTCTCATGCGCCAAGATTGGTGACTTGGAACGAAGCGTCTTCTTGATGGCGTTGGCATTTACGATGGATTCTACAACATCTTCGACGGACAGACCATCCCGAAGCCGCTCGATTTCCGCCTTGTCCGTGAACTGAAGTTTCCGGGCGATGGCAAGTTTCTTTATCTTGGCAAGCGGACTCACGTACAGATCCTACCACCGGACTCTACCCCTGTCGTCCTCGTAGCTACCCTGCGTGCCCATCTTGCTATTCAGAATGGGGGCGTAGCCAGAAGGCGGGTGCGAATTCCGGGGCCTCAGGGCCCAGGGACGGCGTTCTCGGCCTTTCCGCGCTCCTCCGCTCCTCGATCCATCACCCAGCGTGTGGCTCGGCGCCCCGGCGCGCATGATCCCACCACCTGCAATCCGCCTGCGGCGGACTCGGAAGAGAGCCGCTTGCGCGCCCGTTTGAGGTGGTGGGATGATGAGGAGAAGTTCCCGGTCGGCGCTCGACATTCTTCCCATGTGTCACATCCGTGGAAATCCGGCACATGGACAGAAGGCTGGCGGTCAACTCTCGACCACACCGCAGGGTGCGGATTCCAATGCGGCTCAGCCGCCTGACCGGGTATGTTCCGAACCGGCTCCACGGACGGTTTGATTCAGGCTTGGATCGCTTGAACAGGGACGAGGCGCTTTCCATGGAGATCCACGTCCACGCTTGCATCGTCCATGGTATTCGTGCCGAGCAGAGGGAGATCCGCCTCATTTGCAAACACGACCGTGGTGCCGACCCATCGATCCAAGACCTTCACCTCGCACGGGCCGAAGGATCGCTCGATGATGCTGCCATCTGCCATTTGCAGCTTTAGCGCGCCGCGAACCGGGACCTTGAGGCGCTCCAAGAGATTCTTCGGGAGGGAGGTATAGGCGGCGCCGGTATCGACCAACACTTCAATTTCCTCACCTTTTCCGGGACCGCCGTTCCCCCAGCCTCCGACGCTGATTTTCGTGGTGAAGGGCCGTGCCATCTGTTTGAGTTTACACCCCGTGCAGGTCGCCGGCAACGCGGAAAAGGGGGCATTCATCATTTCCCAATTCATGCCGGCTCATCACAAAGCAGAGACGAAAAAGAAGAATGCCCCCTTTCTGTTTTGCAACGAGGGGTATTCTCGACATTGTGACTCTGTCACGCGGATGTGAATCCTTCGCGCAGCGCATAACCCTCGGTTCAATCGTCCATTTCTGAACCGGCGTTACTGCCGAACGAAGCCCTTCGTCGCTCTGTCGTGAATCGCCCTCTCGCACTCCCGCGGCATGGGTCGTAACACCCTGAACCATCGCCCTTCACGGGAAACCCCATCTTCGTCTGACGGCACGATTCCTGCGAACTCCTAGTGGAAGCAAGGTGATGGAAATTCTCTTGGCGAAGGAGGTTTGTAAATGAAATATCTGTCGTCACTGATCATTGTACCCATGCTCCTGCTGCCGGCCTTGGCCAAGGCCGGCCCCGACCCGAAGGAGGTCTTCTCGAGCAAGTGCTCCAAGTGCCACTCGATGAAGCTGGACAAGATCGACAAGAAGGTCTCCAAGGCGGGGAAACGGGCGAAAGGGCCCGACCTCTCCGGAGTGGGACTCAAGTACGAGGAGGCTTGGTTCTCGAAATGGCTGAGCAAGGAAGTGGAGAAAGACTCCCTGTACCAGCAGGGGAAGAAGATCAAACACAAGAAGAACTTCAAGAAAGAGGGAGAGGAAACCCTTAAGGCGATGGCCACCTGGCTCAGCCAGCACAAGACGAAGGTGGAGGTTTCTCCCGAGGAGGAGGGTGCAGCCGAGGAAGAGGAAGAAGAAAAGGAAGAGTAGTCCCTCTTATTCATGATGTCACAGACTGTAGGCCGGATCATGCTCGCGCTCCCTTTGTTCCTACAGGCTTGCAGTCGGCCGGTCAGCCAGCCCGTTGCGTACAACCACAAGGTCCACGTGGCCGGGGAAGAGATGGAGTGCAAAGAATGCCACGCGCGCGTCGAAATCGGTTTTCAGGCCACTCTTCCCGAACTCTCCGCGTGCGAGGACTGCCACTTGGAAGCACAAGGGGAAGGTCCCGAAGAAGCGAAGGTGGTACAGGCGGTAAATGACGCCGAACCGATCGGTTGGGAACGGGTGTACGCGGTGCCGGACCACGTTTTCTTCTCGCATCGACGGCACGTGAAAGTCGGCGAAATCGATTGCGTGGAATGCCATGGGGAGGTTCGGGATCGGACTCACCCCTTCACGGTCGCCACGCCGCCCATTTCCATGTCCCGGTGTATCAACTGCCACCGGGCGAAGAACGCCTCAACCGATTGCGCAGCTTGCCACCGATGAAACGGAGGGATTTCCTCGGCGTGGTGGCTGCATCCGCGGCGGCCTCCACCGCATGCCATGAAATTAACCTCCAGCGGATCGTGGGAGACGTGCCGGTTCGGCCGGCGCCGTCGCTCCGCCCCGGAATCGAAAAATACGTGGAGACCCTCTGCGGGGCCTGCGCCGCCGGCTGCGGGATCAGGGTCCGTGTGGTGGATGGCAATGCGGTCCAGGTCGAAGGCCTGAAGGACCATCCGGTCAATGATGGAGGCATCTGCCCGCGGGGCGCGGCCGAGATCCAGAATCTCTACCACCCGGCCCGGCTGTCTCAGCCGCTCCTTCGAAAGTCAAAACAGGAGCCGATGGAGGGCGTCCCCTGGGACGCCGCCTTGGCAGCGGCCTCCCTTGAGCTGCGCGCTGCGCAAGAAAGGCGGGCGGGCATTCTGTTCGTCGTGGGACCCACGGCGTCGCCGGCGGAAGTTGAGGTCGTCACGCGCATGGTCCAGGAACTGCGCGGCGCCGGTGTGGTCCGTCTCGCGGTACCCATGTACGAATTACCCGAAGATGCTTTTCGCCTCATGCTCGGGGTGGAAAACGCGCGATACGACTTACCCCGCGCGGAGTACATCCTGACGATCCAGTCGGATTGGCTGCAAGCCTCTCATTCCCCCATCGAGATGCAGAGAACCTTTGCCGAACTCCGCCGATCGCGCTCCGATCGGCGGATCCGCATGGTTCACGCCGGCAGCCGTCTTTCGATCACGGCGCTCAAATCGGACAGGTGGATTCCGATCCGTCCGGAGGGCGGGGCCGCTTTCGCCCATTCCATCGCCGCGGTGCTGCTGGAGAAGGGACGGCACGATCCCAAGGCCGAGTCCTTGAAAGGTTTTGGGAACTACCGAGAATGGGTTCTTTCGAGATTTGGGGGCGACAACCTTGGGCTGGAATGCGGGGTCGAACCCGAATCCATCCGCGAGGTCGCCGAGGAGTTTGGGAATCGTCGCCCCGCGATTGCCGTGGGCCGGCGAGGCAGCTTGGCCGAGCAATGCGCCGTAACCGCACTGAATCTGGTGGTGGGATCTATCGGCGTGGCGGGAGGTATTCTGCCGGGGGGCCGTGTTCCCATCCAAGCCGCTGCTTACTCCACCTCGCCCTCTGCGGATGGCTATCCTGCGGAGGTGACGGAAGGTAAACGGCCGTCGCCCCAAGTCGTAATACTCTACAAGGCGAATCCTCTTTTTGGCCTGGCCGATTCGACGGCCTGGAGCCGTCTGCTCGGTTCAGCGTCGATTCGCACTATTGTTCTCGGCTCTTTCGAAGACGAATCCGCCCGGACCGCCGATCTTGTTCTGCCCCTGTCCACACCCTTGGAGAGCCGCCAGTTCCGTTGGGGGATGACGTTTTCGAGAGAGCCGGTGCTCAGTGTCGGACCGGCCGCGCTTCCGCCTCTCCACGCTACGCGCAGCGGAATGGATGTCCTTTTCGATTTGGCCGGTCGGAGTGGGAGCAAGTTGCCGTGGGGAAACAGTGAGGAGTTTGTCAACCGGCTCTTGGCCGAGGCAGGGGCCGAAAGCCTCGCGAAAAAGGGCGGTACGTGGGCCTTCCCCGCCGAGTCCGCGAGGCCGGCAGGCTCCGCGAGATTCGTATTGGGTCCCCCCCCGGTTCCGGAATCGAAAGGGGCCGGGAAGAAGCTGCGCCTTGATGTTTACCCCCTCCTCGCTTTCCCGTACGGCGAAGGGGCACATCTGCCCTATCTCCACGGACTCACGGCGCCCAGCGGGCGCGAGGTGTGGTCGAGTTGGGTGGAAATCCATCCGGAAACCGCCGCTCAGCACGGCATTCAAGACGGAGACCGCGTTGAGGTGCGCTCCGACCTCGGCGCTCTTACAACCGTGGCGCGGGTCGCCCACGGTATCCATCCCTCCGCGGTGGCGATGCCGCTCGGCCTCGGTCGAAAAGCCCTTGGCGTGTTTGCAGACGGACACGGCGCCGATCCCACCGCACTGCTGGCGCCCTCATTGGACCCGGATACGCGTCGGCACACCTGGGAAGGGACTCAAGTTGAAGTGAGGAAAATCTAGTGTCAACCACCGCGCCCGATTCCCATGCAAAGAACAACGGTGGAAAGCACCGATGGGGAATGGTCATCGACCTCGATCGATGCACGGCGTGCGGGGCGTGCGCCGTGGCGTGCGCCCAGGAAAATAACGCTCCGTTCGGATCACCCACGGACAGTCCGGAGACGCGTGTCATCCGGTGGATGGAAGTTCTGCGCGCCGCGCAGGACGGAAATCACAACGCGACCGTGCGCATGATCCCGATGCCCTGTCAGCATTGCGAACACCCGCCGTGCACCAAGGTCTGCCCCGTCTATGCGACGTATCGGAACCCGGAAGGTCTCGTGCCGCAAATCTACTATCGCTGCATCGGGTGCCGGTATTGCGTGAACGCGTGCCCCTACACCTGCAAATACTTCAACTGGACTGAGCCCGAATGGCCCGAAACCTCCGTCCGGGGCCTCAACCCGGATGTCTCCATCCGGCACAAAGGCGTGACGGAGAAGTGCAACTTCTGCATGCACCGGCTCCAGCGAGCGAAAGACGACGCGGCCGCGGAAGGCCGGGCGATTCAGGATGGAGACTACCGCACGGCTTGCCAACAGGCCTGCCCCGCGAAGGCGATCACGTTCGGAAACCTGGATGATCCGTCCACTCAGGTTGCCCGGGCGGCCGAGAGCCCGCGGACGACCCACTTGCTGGAAGACTTGGGCACCGAGCCGAAGGTCTACTATCTGAGGGAGGGCGCATGAGATCCATTTCTCCACCGGCGCCCGCATACCTCAAGCCGCCCGTTTTTCTCCCGCCGACCCCCGCCTACATGCCTCCACCCGGGTTTGGCGCGCGGCGAGACTGGGCGTTCTACGTTCAGGCCGGAGGCTTGGTCGGGTTCTGGGGGTTCGCGCTGACGGTGGTGGGCTGGTTTGCCTGGCGCGCGTTCACGTTGCACCGGCTTGGGGACATCTGGCTGCCGGCCGTCTTCATCGGTTCGCTGGTAGGAGGCGTTTTCCTGCTTCTCGCCTCGGTCCTGACCTACACCTTCCTCGCCTTGGGCGCCAAAGGATCGAAATCCTATTCCGTGCCGACATTGGAACCGGGAGAAGAGGTCCTGCTGGCCCCCATCCTCGGGAAACCGAGCCCCGCTTTTTGGGTGGCGGTTCTGGTCCTCGGCTCCGTGGCCCTGGCGGCCCTCTATGCGTTCAGCCGCCAATTGCAATATGGCTTGGGCGTGACGGGCCTTGGCCGGCCCGTCTTCTGGGGCTTCTACATCATCAATTTCATCTTCTTTATCGGCATCAGCCACGCGGGCACGCTGATTTCAGCCATTCTCCGAATCTCCCAGGCCGAGTGGCGCCGCGCGATCACCCGCTCCGCGGAAGTCATCACCGTTCTTGTCCTGTTCTTCGGCGCGGGGAACATCATTCTCGACATGGGTCGTCCGGACCGCCTCCTGAACGTCTTCCGATTCGGACGGCTCGAATCCCCGCTCCTGTGGGACGTGTGCAGCATCACCACCTACCTGACCGGCTCCACCATCTACCTCTACCTTCCGCTCATTCCGGACATTGCGTTCCTCCGGGGCCGTGTTCAAGGATGGCGGCGGCATCTCTACCATCTCCTCTCTTTTGGGTGGGAGGATACGCCGGAACAAAGGGCGGTCATCGAGCGGGTGATTGCCGTCATGGCCGTCGTGGTCATCCCGGTGGCTATCTCCGTCCATACCGTCGTGTCGTGGGTCTTCTCCATGACGCTGAAACCGATGTGGCATTCCACCATCTTCGGCCCGTACTTCGTCGTCGGAGCCATCTACTCCGGCATCGCCGCACTTCTCATTGCCATGGCCATCCTCCGGAAGGCGTACCACCTCGAGGACTTCCTGAAGCCCGTCCATTTCAACTACCTGGGGATCCTGATGCTGGTCATGACCTGCCTGTGGTTCTACTTCACCTTCGCGGAGTTTCTCACGACTTACTTCGGCGGCGTCCCGTCAGAACTGTCCATCTTTTTCTCCAAGATCGGAGGATCGTTCTCGTGGCCCTTCTGGGCGATGGTGGCATGTTGTTTCCTTCTGCCCTTCACCATACTGGTCCGCGGGAAGGGGCGTTCCGTGGCGGGGTGCGTGGGGGCCTCCATTTTCGTCGTGATCGGAATGTGGCTGGAGCGCTTCGTCATCATCGTCCCCTCCGGTGTTCGGCCGATGCTTCCCTATCCGCAAAGCCACTACATGCCGAGTTGGGTGGAGATTCTTCTCTTTGCCGGGTGCATCTCGGGCTTCTGCCTGCTGTACGTCCTTTTCAGCCGGTTCTTCCCCATCGTCTCCATCTGGGAAGTCCGGGAAGGGCGACACCTCGCCGCGGGGGAAGTGGCGAAGCGTGTCCGAACCTATTTCCCGGGGCAAAAAGCGGCATCGGAGTAGACACGGAAATGGAACCGACCCGCCGCGCGTTCCTCGCTTTGATCTTTCCATCGAGGCTAAACCTCGATGGCCGCCATCGAGGCTTAGCCTCGGGGTCTGAGCAGAGGTGTCCATCCTGCGGCGGGGAGAGCGCCGATTCATCCGTTCTCCGCGCGCTCCGCCGATCTTTCGGCATGAACATGACTGAATGGGCCGCGTACTGTGGATCGTGCAGACGATCCCGTGTGCGTGAGAGCCTCACACGACTGCATTTGACCATTTGAAGGAGGTCTAGCATGGGCATACATCTAGTCACACTTACGATCGGGGCATTGCTCCTGGCCGCTGGAGCCGCCGCTTCGTTCCTGCTCGGGACGCCGCTCGGCATCGCCGGCGGGGTGATCGCCGCGGTTCTGTTCCTCATGGCGTTCCGCGTGGCCAAACAGTGGCAAAAAGCCGTGGTGCTCCGGATGGGAAAGTTCCAGGGCCTCAAGGGTCCGGGTTTTTTCGGCATCCTCCCCATCCTGGATGCCATCCCGTACTGGATCGACCTGAGAACGATCACCACGCCGTTCGCGGCGGAGCAGACTCTGACGAAGGATTCGGTACCCGTGGACGTGGACGCGGTCCTGTTCTGGCGGGTAGTCAATCCCGAACGTGCCGCATTGGAGGTGGAATCTTACGCGGACGCCGTCGCGTGGGCGGCTCAAACGGC
Source organism: Nitrospirota bacterium (assembly GCA_016180645.1). Classification (NCBI taxonomy): domain Bacteria; kingdom Pseudomonadati; phylum Nitrospirota; species Nitrospirota bacterium. The sequence continues at coordinate 8,991 of JACPAV010000040.1, forward strand.
CCTGAGGGACGTGATCGGGAGCGCCGACCTGTCCGACATGATGGTCGGTCGCCAGAGAATCGATCGCGTGCTGTCCGAGATGATCGAAAGCCGCACCTCGCCGTGGGGCGTCCACGTCGTTTCGGTAGAACTCCGGGACGTGAAGATCCCGGCCAGCTTGCAGGATGCCATGTCCATGCAGGCCCAGGCCGAACGGGAAAGGCAGGCTCGCGTCATCCTCGGCGAGTCCGAGGTGCAAGTGGCCGCCAAGTTTGAAGCGGCCTCCAAGAGCTACGCCGACCACCCCGTGGCGCTCCACCTGCGCGCCATGAACATCCTCTTGGAAGGGATGCGCCAGAACTCGACGGTCATCATCGTTCCCTCCAGCGCGGTGGAAACGATGGGGTTGGGAGCCATGACGGGCCTGACGGCTTTGGCCAAGGAGTTCGCGGCGCCGCCCACGGACAAAGCCGCGTCGCTCAAACCAGCCGGCCCTCCGGGCCGCTGAGGAGGGTACCGGGATGTGGGCTCAAATCATCGTCATCCTGGTCCTCGGGGCCCAGGGAGGGCCCACGCACAACTTCGAGTCGGCGGCATCCTGCGCCAAGTGTCACTCCAGCATCCACGCCGAGTGGCGGAATACGATGCACGCCCAATCGTATTCCGAGCCAATCTTCCAGATGGTTTTCCATCAGGTGGCGTCGGAGGCCGACCGAAGGTCCTGCCTTGTCTGCCATGCTCCCCTCGCGCAACGGACCGGCGACTTCACACTGGATGATCCCATCACGCGCGAGGGCGTGACCTGCGACGTTTGCCACACCGTGTCCAATCTGCCCGAGGTCGGATCGCCGGGCAGCCTCGTACTCAGTCCCGGCAAGACCAAACGGGGACCCTTCGCCGCGGAGGAACTGACCGAGAAAGGCCACAAGAACGAATATTCGCCCGCGCATCTCAAATCGGAGTTCTGCGGCGCCTGCCATGAGGTCGTGAACAAGCACGGGTTTCACGTCATGAGCACCTTCACGGAATGGGCGGAAGGACCCTATCCCCACTCCGGCACGCAATGCCAGAACTGCCACATGCCCGACGACGTCCGCTTTCCGATCGTGGACTCGGACGTGGTGGCGAGCATCAAGACGGCCACCTCGCATGGGTTCATGGGGGGGCACTCCCTCATCCAGGTTGAGAAGGCGGCGGAGATTGCGCTCGTCGCCGAGAAGACCAAGAAAAGCATCGAGGCGATCGTATATGTCACGAACAAGGAGTCGGGCCACAAACTGCCCACCGGCATTCCGACCCGCCAGCTGGTCCTGACCGTGCGCCTCCTGGACGAAGACCGCCGGCGCGTACTGGAGGAAAAGACGGCGGATTTTCGGCGCGTGGTGGCGGATGCGACGGGTCGCGAGATTGACGCCGACGATCCCGCCGGGATGCTGCTCAATGCGACGCAGGTCCTGCGCGACAACCGTCCCTCGCCCAAGGAAACGGTTCGGGAATCCTTCTCGTTCAAAGCCCCTGAGCCTCCAAGGACTCTCCATGTGGAGGCGGTGCTCGAATACCACCTCAAGCCCGATGTGCCGGGCCGTGGGCCGACCCACATCGAAATGGCGCGCGCGCAGTTCCCGCTGGAAGTGGAGGCGGGAGGGAGTCTGCTGAAGTCCGCCTGGATCCCGCTGGCCGTCCTCGGCGCCGCCTGGGCGCTGGTTTATCTCTTCCGGCGCGCAGGAGGCGCAAGCCGTGCCGGAAGCGACTAGGACGGTCGACCCGGCCGGCGTTCGTCCGGCCGCGGCGTCCCTCCTTCCGCAGCGAAGGGAAAAAACGAGTGAGCGAGGTTAATCATAACCGCCGTCGAATTCTTGAGTGGGAGGTGTTCATGCCGAAATCAATGCAATTCTCTCCTTCGGTCCGGGTTCTCGTCCTGCTGCTCACGGCTTACGGCTCACTGCTCACCCTGTCCGCGTGCGGTGATCCCTTCTCGCGCGGTGAAGCCAAAGAAGAAGTTGTGGTGAACGGGACAGTCGCGGCGCCCGAAGGGGTTGTCGTCGAGGACAAGATCGAGCTCAGTTTCAGCAGGGACGTCTACCCCATCCTTCAATCCAAATGCTCGGGCTGTCACGCCGGCGCGGGGTTTGGGTCCTACAAGCTGTCGGGCGTCGTCGCCAGCGACTACCCCACGATCAAGGCCCTTGTGAACACGGACTCGCCGGCGGAAAGCAAACTTCTTGTGAAGGGGATCACCATGGCCCTCACGGCCGGTTCGGCCGAATACGAAACCATCAAAACGTGGATCACCCAAGGCGCGGCTAATAACTGAAAGAAAGGCCCGTGCGATATCTAAGAGCCTCTAGCAGAAGGCCGATTCGTAGGGGAGCATCTTCAGATGCTCCCTCTTGTCGGGAGGGTCTGAAGACCCTCCCCTACGCATTTTGTTAGAGGCTCTGAAAAGGAGAACACAATGAGAAAAAACAGGGTCAAAACATTCAAAGGGTGGACCTTCGGCTTTCTGGCCATGTCCGTGTGTGCCGGAGTCCTGCTCGCAGGTTGCGGCAGCGAAACCGCTGACGTCGATCTCACCACGGCCAGCGTGGCCAACGGGGGCCTTCTCTACGACAAGTGGTGGAAGGTATCCAAACTGACCACGACCGAGCCCACGGACACCCATGCCCTTTATCCGGCCGATGGGAAACAGAAGGGAGCCGACACATGGCGGTGCAAGGAATGCCACGGCTGGGACTACAAGGGCAAAGACGGCGCCTACGCCAAGGGCAGCCATTTCACTGGCATAACGGGGATAAACGCGGCCGCCGCCAAGGGGGCAAGCAAGGTCTACGACGCCCTCCGTGGGAAACCCAATGCTTCCCACAATTTCGCGACGGTGTTGAGCGACGCCGAAGTGAAGGATCTGACCCGGTTCGTCCTGGAAGGTTTGTATGATTCCGGTGGCGTCGTGGGTTCGGACAAGAAGGCCACAGGCGGCGACGCGACTCAGGGCAAGACGGTCTACACGACTACCATGAGCTGCAACAACTGCCATGGGGATGACGGGATGAAGATCGAGTTCCATGACGAGGAATACCTCGGCGATCTCGCGCTCGACAATCCCTGGGAGTTTCTCCACAAGGCCCGTTTCGGGAACCCCGGCTCCACTATGCCCGGAACGGTTCCGCAGAGTGTGAGCAATGACGTGTTGCCGAACCTGCTGGCCTACTCGCAGTCGCTTGGAGCGGCGTGGGCCTCCGCGTCCCTGAAGACAGGCGGGCTCATCTACGACAAGTGGTGGAAAGTATCCAAGAAGACCACCACCGAGCCCACGGGCAATCACGCCTTGTATCCGTCGACCGGTAAGCAGAGCGGAGCCGACACGTGGCGCTGCAAGGAATGCCACGGCTGGGACTACAAGGGAAAGGACGGCGCCTATTCCAAGGGCAGCCACCTGACGGGTATCGCCGGTATCATCGGCGCAAAGGACAAAACCCGCGTGCAGATCGGCGACGCCCTGAAAGGTGTGTCCGTCGCCGGCCACACTTTTAGTTCACTGCTCAGCGATGAAGAGCTGGCATCGGTGACCAAATTCATCAAGACCGGGATCATCGATATGGCCACCTACGTTGATTCATCCACAAAAGCGGGAAAGGGCGACTCGTCCAACGGGAAAACACTGTTCGATGGCAAGGCGCAATGCTCAAGCTGCCACGGGACGGATGGCAAGAAGATGAACTTGGCCCACGAACCGCCCGAGGAGGAATACATCGGCGACATGGCGAACGACAATCCCTGGGAGACGCTCCACAAGATCCGGATCGGTCACCCGGGTGCAACCATGCCGAGCGGTCTGCAAGACAACGGCCTGACCGACAAAGAAACAGGAGACGTCCTGACGTACGCCCAATCTCTCAAGTGATGCGGGCTTTCGAAGATGCGGAGTCGCTGGGGGCATCGCGCCGGAGCGCCGGGGTGATGCCCCCGGAGCGGGGACGGGGGCAAGAGTGTCCAGGAGGGGAGATCCCAGGGGGATCTGATCGACTCAGCTCGACTTTTGCCATTTTTTGAAAGGTTTATGTTGGTCATGATGCGTAGGGGAGGGTCTTCAGACCCTCCCGACAAGAGGGAGCAATTCGTAGGGGCGGATCTTTAGATCCGCCCGTATTGGGAGCATCTGAAGATGCTCCCCTACGAATCGGCATTCTATCAGAGGCTCTAAGCGACGGATCCCGGAGGGAACGCAGCGATCCCGACACCGACTTCAGTCTTCGGATGCGCCAAGTATCCCTGCACCGCCGAAGCGATGGAGGATGTCACGGTGGAGTTCGTCGGCCGGAGTCCTCTCATGACCATCCTGGGAAAACACCCACACCTGTTGTTTCCACGCGGCAGCCCATCCCGTGGAGGAGTACAATTCCGGCGGCGGTCTTGATGCCCTCTACGGGCCGCACCTGCGGCATGACGCAGGCGTGTAGCGGGCAGTGAATGGGCTGATGAAGGCTGCGCTTCGCCGGCCTGTTCTGAGAGAAACACACCGGCGCAGAGGCTCCTGCGCCGGCCGCTAGAAAATCTTCCGGGGTCGGATCAGCTCAAGTCTGACTTGCAAATGTCCGTCTTGGTCTGTTCGATCGAAGTCAGGATCTCCGAGCACTCCGAATCGCTGATCGCTTCCCCCGGGTCGTCGCAGGTATATCCTTGGGCCAGGAGGTCGCAGTCGGCCTGATTGACCCCGGTTGGAAGCGGCTTGCATGCGCAGATCTTGTTAAAAAGGGTCAAGCAACTCCCCCCCGTCACGGCCGCCTTGGTCTTGCCGGCCGGGCATGAGATCTCCGCTTCGTCGTCGCTGCACGCGTAGAGGGCAGCCATGGCAAGAGTGGCAACCGTGGCTAGAATGGACTAGCTCTTGAATGAATATTTCATGATCTTCACCGCCTTTCGCCCCGCCTTGTATCCGGCGGCTTCCGGGAGGTCAAGCAAAATGTGGCTTGCGGCCGGCCTTGCAGGGCTCTTCCCCCGTTGAGGATCCGCCCTGGCAGGACCGTTTTCATGAAGATCGACTTTCTCTTTCCACCCAGGCGTAAAGGGCCGGCAGGACGATCAGGGTCAGCAGGGTCGATGTCAATACGCCGCCGATGACGACGGTGGCCAGCGGTCGCTGGACCTCCGCCCCGATGCCCGTGTTGAGGGCCATCGGCAGGAATCCGAGGCTGGCGACAAGGGCGGTCATGAGGACCGGCCGGAGGCGGATGAGGGCGCCCTCTCTCGCCGCCGAACGCGCGTCGGCTCCTTCCGCCCGCAGTTGGTTGAAGAATGTCATGAGCACCATTCCATTGAGCACGGCGATCCCCGTGAGGGCGATGAACCCGACCGCGGCCGATACGCTCAGCGGGATTCCGCGAAACGCGAGGGCGAAAACGCCTCCCGTTACGGCCAGGGGAATCCCGGTGTAGATCAACAGCGCCTGCTGGAGCGTGCCGAACGTCCGCCACAAGATAAGAAAGACGGCCGCCAGAATAAGAGGCACGATGACGGCCAATCGTTTCCGCGCTCGCTCAAGGTTCTTGAACTGGCCGCCCCAACTGAGAGAATAGCCTTCGGGAAGGTTCAGGTTTTCCGCCACGGCCCGCTTGGCCTCCTCCACGAAACTCACGATGTCCCTCCCGGAAAGGAACACCGCCACGGCCGCGTACCGTTGCGAGTAGTCGTGCGAGATGGTCGTAACCTCGCCCTTGATCTTGAAGCCGGCGACCTTGCGCAAGGGGATGCTTCCCCCGTCTATGCCGACGGGCAGGGACTTAATCGTCTCGATGTTCTCGCGCTTTTCCTCCGCCACCCTCAGCACGATTGGGAACCGCCATTGTTGCTCGTAGAAACTCCCCACTTCCTTGCCGGCCATGGCGGCCTCCAAGAGGTCGTTGACTTGGTGGATGTTCAAGCCGTAACGGGCGATGGCCGTGTAATCGGGGTGGGCGCTGAGGACCGGGCTCTTTCGCAGCGCGGTCAGGGCGTCCATCTCCACCGCCTCGGCTCCTGGTACTTTCTCAAGGACGGTGATGGCTTTCTCGATGAGCTCGGTCAGCAGCGGCAAATCCTTTCCGTAGATCCGCAGCGTCACGTCGGCGCGACTGCCCTCGAGGATTTCGCTGACGCGCATCTCGATGGGCTGGTTTTCGCTGACCTCCTGGCCCGGCGTCGCACGCTCAAGGGCCTCTTTGATGGCCCCATAAAGCTCTTTCTTGGTCCGCCGCCCGCCATGGGCCGTGGCGGGCCACTGGGAAAGGTCCTTTTTCAGAATCACGAAGGTGTCGGAGAGGTGTACGCCCATCGCGTCCATCGCGGCTTCGGCCGTCCCGACCCGCGAATAGACCTCCTCCACTTCAGGGAAGTCCGCGATCACCCTGTCGCTCTTCATCTGCATCCGCAGGGAGGCGTCCACGCCGATGTCCGATGACCGGGTCAGGTTGATGACGAAATCTCCTTCATCCAAAGGCGGCATGAAGTCCGCGCCCATGCGGCGATAGACGAGCAGGGCGGCGACGAGCAGGACGACCGCGGGGGCCAGGGCGATGGCGCGATGCCGGAGGCTTGCGTCGAGAACCGGCCGGTACATCCTGCGGAAGAGCCTGAACACGAGGGTCTCTTTTAGCTTCCCCGCCCTTACCGGCCTCAAATACAGATAAGCCAGGATCGGCATCAGGAAGACCGCAACGATAAGCGAGGCGCCCAAAGCCATCAATACTGTCACGGCCATCGGCTGGAACAGTTTTCCTTCGATCCCTTCAAGGGCCAGAATCGGCACATACACGAGCATGATGATCAACATGCCAAGAGTGACCGGTTTGATCACCTCTGATACGGAATCCAAAATCAGATCCATCCGTGAGTCGGACGCGAACGGCACTCGCGACATCTGACGGCGGCCAGGGATGGCCGCATCCTGAAGCGAGTGGCGGGAACCGGGATCGCCCCCTTCGCTCGTGGGCCTTGCCAGGCCTCGCGTAAGGCCCACGTCCGGGGACGACGATCGGAAGGTTGATACAGTCTTTGCGTCGAGTTTGCCGTTATTTTCCTCCAATCGGCGGAGCGTGTTCTCGATGATCACTATGGCGGCATCCACCAGGAGGCCGAAGTCGATGGCGCCCAGGCTCATCAGATTGGCGGAAACACCCAGCCACCTCATCCCGATAAAACCGAAAAGCATCGACAGGGGAATGGCGAGAGCAACGAATACGGAGCCGCGCAAGTTGCCCAGGAGAATGACCAGGACGGCGATGACCAGGGCCGCCCCTTCGGCGAGGTTTTTCGCCACGGTTTTCAACGTTGCGTTGACGAGGTAGCTCCGGCTGTAGACAAGCTTGAGCTCCACGTCGGGCGGCATGGGGGCCACCTTGAGTGCCCGCTCTGCGTCCGTGGCCACTTGCCGGGAGTTGGCTCCGGCGAGCATCAAGACAAATCCCAACACCGTCTCCTCGCCGTTGTAGGTCGCTCCGCCCACCCGCTGGGAATAGCCCTCGCGGACGTCCGCCACCTCGGACAAGGCCACGGGCTTGCCGCGCACGTCCAGCTTGATGGGGAGGCCGCGGATCTCCTCGAGGTTTTCCACGCGGCCGGAGGTCCTGACGATCACTTGCCTGCCCTTGGGCTGGATATAGCCCCCCCCGAAGTTCTCGCCGAGCGCCTCCAGGCGCTCGGCGATCTGTTCGATGGTGAGGCCGAATCGCTCCAGCCTCTCCGGATGGATTTCGATGTGAATCTCCTTCTTGTAGCCTCCGATGGAGTCCACCCCCGCCACGTTCTTGATCGACCGCTTGAGATAGGGCACGACAACGAAGTCGTGGAGCGTTCGGAGGTGGAGGAGACGCTCCTTCTCCGGCTTGGAAGCCAGGGGACTGCCGGGTTTGGCCAGCACCACGTACATGGCCACCTCGCCCAAGCCCGTGGTGATCGGCGCAAGCTCCGGAGAGAGGCCCCCCGGCAGCTCGCCTCGGACGCTCTGAAGCCTTTCCGCGACCTGCTGACGCGCCCAGTAGATGTCGGTCCCGTCCTCGAAATTGATGATCACCTGGGAGAGGCCGTATTTGGAGAGCGATCGCGCCTCCTTGACGCGGGCGATGCCGCTCATTTCGGTCTCGATGGGAAAGGTGACGGTCTTCTCGATCTGCTCCGGGTCCAGGGCCTTGGTGTCGGTGTTGACCATGACCTGCACCGGCGTGATGTCCGGCACGGCGTCCACGGGCAAATTCGCCACGAGATAGGCGCCGATCGCGGCAACGGCGGCAAACAGCAGGAGGACCGTAGTTCGATTTCGAAGACTTTGTTGAACCAGCCAATTCAGCATGGGATGACCTCCTATTGAGTCGCGAGTAGGGACAGCACATCCCGTTCACCGGCCAAGCCGAGCAAGTCCAGAACCTTGTCGGCGAGCGAGAACTGCGCATCGAGCGCCCGAAGGCGCGTCTCCGCGATTTCCGAATCGAGTTCGAGGAACGTGAGCAGGTCCAGGCGACCCTTCCGGAATTCTTCGTCGGCCTCTTTCAGCCCCGCGTCCAGTTCCTTCGACAAAGATTCCGGGTATCGCTGCACCGCAAATCGGGCGGCCTCGTATTCGTTCCAAAGCCGTCCCAATCGGGCCTCGATCTGCTGCTCGGTGAACCGAAGTAGCCGCCGCTTGGCCTCGATCTTTCGTTCGGAGCTTTCGATGCCGGCGATGTTCCGGTTGAGCACCGGGACAGGAAGCGAGATCCCCGCCCCGATCAGGCGTTGAGCCGTTCCGCCTCTCTCATGTTCGTAGAAAATTCCCGGCGTAAAGTCCGGCTTCGCTTCCAGTTGCGCGAGGTCTTTCTCCTTCCGCGCCGCGCCCAGGCGAATTTTCCCGGCGGCCAACTCGACGTTGCCTTCCATCGCGGCGGCGAGCCACTTCGCTCGATCGACGGCGCCCGATCCGCTAAGCCGTGGAATTTCGATATCCGGCGGCGGGGTGGAATGGAGGCCTGCGTAGAAGTTCAGCCCCTCGAACGTTGCTTTGACTTGCCCTTGGAGTTGCATGGCTTCGGTCGCCAGATTGGCCAGGCGCCTCTCCACCAATCGACGCTCAACCTTCTGTTGGGGTGAAGGCAGGAGGTGGCCGGTCAAGTACGTGCGAATCAATTCGAACCTATTCTGTCGCTCCTCATTGACCTCCGTTTTCCGCCGGCCGGTCACATACTCGTAGGCAAGCGCAACCACCTCCCGGATGACGAAGAGTTCCGTCTCCCGCAGGTCTGCTTCGGCTCCTTCCGTATCCAGCTCGCCGATTTCGCGTCGCAATCGTTGCTTGCCGGGATAGAAAACGGGCTGAGACACGGAGACCTCGAACAGCGCCCCTGTTCCGGACTCGCTCTTCAGCCCGCCGGCAAGATCCGCGGAGGGGTTCTGCCATGCCCCCGCCTGGCGGGCGGCGTAGCGCTCTTGTTCGACGCGGGCTCGGAGCGACGCGATCGATTCGCTCCGCTCCAGCGCCCGTTCGATCAAGGCGGCAAGCGTCACCGCGCCTTCAGTCTGCTCGGCGGCCATCGATCTCCCGCCCCCGCCGTCGAAGGCTATGAGAATGGCAACCACGGTCATCAAGAATCGACGCATATAGGAAACCTCCAAATCGCAATCGGATGGATTCCAAGCCATTCAGGCTTGAGTCTGGAACAACTTGAAACGGGCGCCTGCCTTTGAATGAGGGCAGGCGGGGAGAAAGAACTAGATCAGGAGGACGACCGCGCGGAGGTGGCGAAGGGACGGAGCGGCTCTCGCCGTGGAGTAAGGGAGGAGGCTATCGGTCACACGCGGGATGAGAGACGAAACGACGAGGGATCGGATGGACACGAGCGAGGATGGAGAAGGAGAAGGAAATCTGTCCGCGAGCATCAGCGGATCGTTGAGACCGGCGGTGATGAGCGGAATATCCACGCAGGGCTCGCTGTGAACTTTCACCGGTTTGTCCCCTTCGCTCCGCTTCGGGGACGACGATTTGATGGGCCATGGGGTCTTCGCGTCGTGGGCGTCGCACCCCCCCACCTCGATGGCCATCCGCCCTCCCTCGATGCACAAGACAATCGTTTCCGATCCTCCCAACCCAATCCCGATATAGGCCAGGAGCGCGAGCCAAACGGCCGACTTTTTCCTCCTGTGCATACCGGCATCCTTGCATCCATGACGGGGCTTGTCAACATCGGTATCCTTCACAAAGATGGGCATGGGGTTGATTGGGAGTGAGGATCGTAATAAGATAGCCGTCGGCACATGAAGGAACCGATGGCGTCAAGGATGACGATAGGGGTAGGCGCGGGGTGGAACGCGTAGTTCTCGAGCCGTTTGAAGAGTCCGTCCAGCTCCGGAAGAAGCGGAAGAAAGTCGATGGTCTGCTTCAGCCGCTCAGACAGGAATTGGGCACGGTTCTGGACCTCGTTATGCGCCAGGGGGCCCCGTCGTGGAACAAGCTGTTCACTCTTCTGGCCGAGGCGGTTCCGCAGATTCGACTTCAACCGGATGTCTGGCTGGAGCGTGTCTTCCACTACGATGTCGAATCGTACAGACAGAATTTCGTTTTCGATCACTCCCTCTATGTTTGCATCCTGGCCGTCGCAACCAGCCCGGACTGGAATGTCGAGGGGGAGGACCTGCTCATCCTGGCCTCGGCGGCGCTCCTGCATGATGTGGGGATGCTCACGGTTTCGACGGAAACTCTCCAAGCCCAGCGCGCACTCACGCCCGAGGAACGCCGTATCGTGGAGGAGCACCCCACTCGCGGATCGAGTCTGCTCGCGGGGGCCGGCCTGAAGAAATCGATCGTCCGCCTCGTGGCGCAGGAGCACGAACGCATGGACGGCTCGGGGTATCCAAGCCGGCTCAAAGACAAGGACGTGGACCGTCTTGTTCAGATCCTCGGCCTCTGCGACACGATCGAGAGCGTGACGCATGTGCGACCGCACCGGGCGGGCAGGGCGTTTCTGGACGCGTTCCACGCGCTCATCCTTGAGAGTTCCTCGCTCTTCCCGCAGGCCATGTGGATGGCGGCGCTGCGCCGACTCACGCCGTATCCGGCCGGAACGCTCGTCCGGCTGTCGACGGGAAAACTGGCCCGAGTGGTGCGTCCCCTCACTCAGCACCCGATGCGGCCGATGGTGGAATCGCTTGGCGAACCCGGGGAACCCCCGGACGAATCCACCGTGATGGATCTGCGACGCCATCCGATGGTGCACATTGTCGAGGCGCCGGCATGACGGGCGCCCACCCCCGATCGCGCCTCGAAAGGGTTTTCCAGCGAAGGAAAAAGACGCTGGCGATTTCCGTGATCGTGGCCATCGTCGTGGGATTTACTTTTCTTCTCTTCCGGAGATCGGTCTATCGGACTCATTCGAGCATCGAACTGGCATCGGCGCAATCGCCCGGGGCGCCGATCTTCTCGGGAATGGATCTCACCACGGAGCTCCAGGTGATCCGAAGCCTAGCGGTGATGACCCTGGTGGCCCAGGAGTTGGGACGCATCCCCAAGGGGGTGACCGACGAGGAAGCCGCCCGGAACCGTGTCTTCCAGGAGACGGCGGCGGAAATACAGGGAAAAGTCTCCGTGGCGCAAAGAGGCCATACGCACATCATCGATATTCTCGTGGAATCCAACGACGCCCGCGAGGCGCGCGATGTCGCCAACTTCACCGCATTCGCCTACAAGCAATATCGGAGCCGACGCAGCACGGAGAGGGGAGAATGGGCGGAACAGGCTTCCAGCGTCTACAAGTCGAAGATCGAGTCCGCCCTTCAGGATGCCGAGGCGAAACTCAACGCCTTCAAATTGACGCACCGGATGGTTGAAGGCCACTCGGCCCTCCAGGTTCACTTGAACCGAATCCTGGATTTGGACGAACAAACATTGCGCATCGACCAGCAATCCCGCCGGGCTCGGGATTTGATCCAAGCCCTCGGACAACCGCAGACGGCCCGGGCCGATACCATGCCTTCGCTGGAAATCATGGACGCGCCGACGGGCTACGATCTGATCCGGAATGAATATCTGGACCTCCTGTTCAAAAGGCAGGAGAAACTGACTTTGCTGACCGAATCACACCCCGAGGTGGTCGAATTGGATCGGCAGATCGACGAGACCAAGAACCAGCTGATCCGCTCGCTCGACTTGATGCTCCAGGATCTGGATGTCAAAACCCAATACCTGGCCGGTCAAAAAAACACGTTGGAGAAGGCGAATCTGACGTACCTCTCCGATGAGGTGGAGTTTGCCAAACTGTCACGCGAGGTGGAGCGACTTCAGACCATGCTCGACCGCGCGGAGCAGAACTGGCAGACCGCGCAGATCGAGGATTCGATTCGATCGGACTACGTGCGCGTTCTCGAACTGGCGCTCCTGCCCCATTCGTCGCTCCGCCGGTTTTCGCCTCTACCCCTCGCCGCGATCATCCTGCTTGGCATTCTTATCGGCGTAGGAATTGCCTTTGTTCAGGAGTCCTACCAGTTCACCCTCCATACGGTGAGCGATGTCGAATCGCAACTCCGGATGCCCGTTCTGGCCGTGGTGCCGCACGCAGAGTCCAAGAGGCCACCGGGGGCACAACGCAGCGTTGCGGATGGAATGCGCGCGCCGGCGGCCCCGGTCTTCGCCTCGATGATCACCCACTATCAACCGCAATCTTACGAGGCTGAAAGTTTCCGCATTCTTCGGGCGGCCATCTGGAAGAAACATCCCTCATGCAAAGTGGTGTTCATGACCAGCAGCGTGCCGGGAGAGGGGAAAACCTTTGTGGCCTCGAACCTGGCGATCGCTTGCGCACAGGCCCATCAGGCAACGCTGCTCCTCGAGGCCAATGTCCGGCGACCCGCCCTGCATACCGTTTTCCCCTTCGAACCCGACACCGGATTGACCCACGTGCTTACCGAGGGACGGAGTGTAATGGAATGTGGAAAAGATCTATACCATTTTCTACTGGCCGGCATCGCGCCGTCCAGCCTCCAGGCCAGTCCCGGATTGGACAACCTGCGAATCCTCCCGGCCGGCCCGGAACTCCTCAGCCCGACCGAGGCGGTGGATGAATTCATCCGTCGCGGCCTCCTCAATCAACTCAAGCGCGACTACGACGTGATCGTGATCGACGGCGCCCCCTTGGTGGCGGTGGCCGACTCTTCCCTGATGGCGCCCGTGGCGGACAGCGTCCTGCTGGTCTATCGGGTGGGCCGTACGACCCGCGCGATGGCCCGAAGGGCGCTGGACCACCTGAAAACGCTCAACGCGGATGTCATGGGTGTGGTTCTGAATGATGTCGAGATGGCGGCTGCGCCAAGCGCCTACCTGGCGTCGGACGTGGGATCTTCCCCGAAGAGCCCCGGATCGCGGGCCCCGGTCTGATGGTAAGGCCTTAGGGGTAAAACGATCTGGTTGTTTCCGCGCCAAGCATGTGGGCACTGGCTCACATACGCCGTCATCATGAGGCAAAATTGACTTGACAGATATTAAAGGAGTGTGATAAACGCCAAATTGCCTAATGCGAAAAATCGGTGGAGCGAACCGACCCAAGGAGGGGCAGTGATACGGGAGGTTGGTTGAAAGAGGAAAAAGTGCTGATTACAAAACGGGGAGTCGAATCACTAACAGTCACTCTCCTACTCTCTCTCTCTCTCTCTCGGCTGCCGCGAAGAGAAGCCTGAATCTCAGATACATCCACAATCAGTAGGTGCGACAGCCAAGGACGGCGGGGCCGCCCAGACGGCCACGAGAGGCAAGCCCGAAGACTCTCAGGGCGATCCAACGGGCACTTCGGGTGGGCAGGCGGCGAGCGGCGCGGGCGACAAGAAAGGTCAGGGAAAGCCGGGATCCGATCTCTCCGACCGGGCGGAGACGGGAGACCTCCGTCCGGAAGAATTTGTCCTGATCGTCATGGAGAATCTTCTTACCTACGCTCCGTTCCGAGCCAACGGGCCACTACCGGACGCTTACGTCGGCCGAACGTTCAAGAATCGGAGTTCATTCAAGTCCGATGGCAAGCTCGTGGTGGACGTTGTCGATAACGCCGATGGGGGACTGATCGAAGCGAAAGAAACGATCTCCGGGGTGCCTCAGCAGTTGCAGCTTCGCCAAACGCCTCCGACTTTGGAGGAGTTCACAGCCGGGCACAAGGTGATCAAGTTCATGTCGGACGGCCGAGTGGACATTCTGGATTCCACGGGCGGGCTGATCTCAACCTCTACCGGGAAGTTCTTCACGGACCCATCCGGAGCGACATGGATGTACAAGACCATCGGCGGAGCCGACAAGGGCAAGGACGCATGGGCGATCAAGGGAGAGGTTCCATCGAAACTTGAAGGCTATTCGCTCGTGTTCGAGACGAACTTTCGGAACCCGAACAAGGCGCTCGACGTGTTCGACGGCGGGGTTTACGTCAAGCGCGATTTCTCGAACAACGGCGTCCTCACCATCCGCGACAAGCCTGACAAGTTTTCCCTGGTCGTCCTCGGCAACGCCTTCCAACGCAACCGCGCCCACATCACGGGAAAGGTCCACGTGAGCGGCAATCTCAAACTTGTAGGCGAAGACGATGTTTCCGATGCGGGAGACGGTGAGGAACCGGAAGGCGATGGAGATTCAGGCGGCGCCGGCAAGCCGGATTGTCCCGGCAACTCGTGCAACTCCAACGCCGGCGGTGGTGGCCAACCCTCCGACCCCGGCTCTCAGGGCAACGGCAAGCCGGAGGACCCCGGCAGCCAGGGGAAGGGTCAAGGGCAAGACACGCCAAAGAAACAGGCGGCTTCTCCTCCAGAGGCAGAGCCATTCGTGAAACTTGATGGTTTCCTTTTTGTCGGCGGTCAGTTGGAGTCCCATGTCTCGTTGCGGATCAACAATCTGAGAATGTCCCAGATGGGATCTGATCTTATTTTCAGTAGCTTGTACGGAGCTACGGTTGGTTCTGATGTAGAGTGGGTTGCAACGACGCCGCTACAAGACCTTGTCGGCGAACCGGGAGTTGCGATTTCTGTTTATCGCGCCGGCTCGACCGCATCTCTCACACCGCCTCGAAGCCTGCTCCATCCTCGTGCCCTTTCGGACATCTCACGCATCCGCGATTTGTACCGCAAGGCTGAATTCGGCGAGATCAACCCGGTTCTTGAAGAACTGGAGGCGGAAGGAATCGTAAGTCTCGTTGTCGGGAACAGCGAGAACTTTCCGACTTTGATTGAGGCAACGGGTGTTCCCGGCTTCTTGGTCGGCCTCCACGACACGATCAAGGAATTTCATGCAGAAGGAAGACAAGATGTCCGGTTTGTTGGCGCCCGATTTGTCCCGCCCCTTTTCTATTTCGGCGAATTCATTCTGGACGGTCAGCCGGCATCCAATGTCATTGTGCACCCCACGTCGCCAACAATCGTCGTGGCTTCCGACGCGATGCTTGGCGCCATCCTCGCAACCTATTCGGAGTACCTCGGCGACCCGGAAGGAACCGCCTTGAGAGCTTCGGAATGGGAGCAGCTCAGGAGTCAATTGGTCCGACAGGCGTCGTCGTCAACCTTGGCTCCGAGGCGGGATGACCTTTGGACGGTCGGCCAGTTGCCCGGAGGGTGCGGCTATCTCAATGACCACAAGCCGATCCACTATCGACAACTCGACGCCTTCACATTCGGCCCGACGGGATTGACGCCTCATCTGTTTGGCGCGTCGACTCCACCATCGCTGCCGGCCCCTCTCTGCGAGGGGCCGGTGGTGTCCTCCGCGCAGCCCGGCGGCTCCACGGTCTCAGCGCCGCGCCCGGGTCCTCGGTGGGTGTTCAGCAACACGTTCAATTGGACTCCCGGTGTGGCTCAGGTCCACGGGGCGGTTACGGTGATGACCGAGTTGTTGGAATATTTCGCGGAGGAAACATTCCGACCGAAACCCCCGGCCCAATTCGAACCGACCTGCATCCCATTCGACACGGGTCGGCCGTGCACCTCCAATCCTGGTGATGCCCCTGCCGATATCGCCAACCGGCTGTCGTTGCGCACTGCGATTGAAGATCTCGCCGACAAGCGCACGATGGCCAACGGGCTCTTTTGTTTTGATCTCTTTTGGTGCCGCGGAGCATTCGGGGCTTGCAGCAGCAGTTGCCGCGCTTCCAACATCAGTTGGCTGTGCCTGGATTGCGTCCGGAGGAACTGTCCCCAAGCCCTTGCCCAGTGTCAACCCTCCGTGCTCGGGTGGGCGCCAGACTTGTCAGCGATTCTGCAGCAGGAAATCAGCGCTCTGGGGTATCGCGCCACGATAGTTCCCACCTCTGAATCCAATTTTGATGCGATGAAGAACAGGATTGATGCCGGTGAAGGCCCTTCGATTCTTGTCGCCAGTGCGGTGGCAGACGCTCCAAAGGATGTGGCGCATGGCCAATCCTTTCTTCAGGTTGGCGTAATGGAAAGGTTCATCGGCTCGGGTGAGGATTGTCGGATAAAGGACATTTTTTCGCCGGATCAAGAGTTCGTGTATCTGGTGCAACCCGATGGTTACTCCGTGTCCTTGCAGAGGGTGGGCAAGGATTTTGGGGACTACTGGTGGTGGAACGCCATCATCGTGGAAACACCGGTGGAAGACGTACGTTCACTTCCGGATGCGGATGGAGATGGATACGGCGATGTGACGAGGCTCTTCGATCCCATCGTTGACTGCAAAGTGAGGCGAGTCGAGGTCAAGCCGCCCGAGGGCTGCAGGAAATTCCGGGGCAACGCGCCCTATTCCCCAGCCCAGTCCCAGCTCGATTGCGACGATTCCAACTGCGACATCAACCCCGGGGCGTCGGAGCGCTGCAATGATATCGATGACGACTGTGACAGCGCGATCGATGAAACCTTCCCGGACAAGGGGAAGGGTTGCTCGGCCGGCATCGGTGAGTGCAAGAAAGACGGGGTCAACGTGTGCAACAGCGAGCATACGGGAGTCGTCTGCAACGCCAAGCCGGGGGATCCCACTCCGGAAGAATGCGACAACAAGGACAATGATTGCGACGGTCTTGTGGACGACGATCCGAACAACACTCAGCCGTGGGGCCGACTCCTGAGTTGTTTTGACGGCCAGGGGACACCCGGAGTCGGCATCTGCAAGTACGGATGGAAAACTCAGCAGTGCTCGGCAGGCACGTGGGTGGATATCAGCACCGGTTGCCCCGGGCAGGTGACAGCCCAGACAGAGGTCTGCAACCACCAGGACGATGACTGCGACAGACAGACGGACGAAGGCAACGAGGATAACGACCCTGTAGCCCTGTGTGC
Organism: Nitrospirota bacterium; assembly: GCA_016180645.1. NCBI lineage: Bacteria > Pseudomonadati > Nitrospirota > Nitrospirota bacterium. Next base: position 26,217 of record JACPAV010000040.1, read on the forward strand.
ATTACCCCCTGACTGCGATGACAAGAACCCCGCGCGGTACCCCGGGAATACCGAGATCTGCGACGGTTTGGACAACAACTGCGATGGTCAGGTGGACGAAGGGATCAGCGGCACTCAGTGCAGCACAGGATACCCCGGCATCTGCTCCACGGGAGTGGTTTCGTGCGGCTGGCTCTTCGGATACATTTGCTGGGCTGATGTTTGGCCTGGTTCGCGCTCCGAGGGATCTACTTGTGCAGACCGCAACGGCCAAGACGACAATTGCGACGGACTTGTGGATGAGGGGACGTCTCACCCGGAGGTCTGTGATGATGTCGACAATGATTGCGACGGGTGCGTCGACTACGAGATCATCCGGGTTTCCGGTCGAAGAGTGTGCTTTAACACCTGTCCATCTCCGATCATCGACCCGAATTGCGTTGAAAGTGGCTGTTTTACGGAGCCTGACCATGATGAATACCGTGATACGTGTTGCACCACGGCCCTGTGCCAATTGGCTATTCATCGGCAGTGTCCCAACTGAACCAGTCGCGGAGGCGTTAATATGAACAGAATAGAAATGCGAACGGCGATCCGGGCCGTTGTCATTTGTGCTGGGCTAGGAATGGCTTCATGTGAAAACAATGAAAGTAGCGGGCCTGTTGCTCCCGTGATCTGTCCGACGGAGGAGGAGATGGCTTGCTTTCGCAAGATGTCGGAGGCCACCGACGCGCTGCCACGCTGTTGGAAGCACGAGGGCACCTGTCCTGAGTCCGTCTCGGGCTGCGGAATCCTCCAAGCGGATCGAAACACCTGTGTGTGGCCCGATGGCGCCAAGCTGACCGGGTACAGCCAGCCGGAGCTCGAACTGATACTTTCCGACGGCACCGCATGCTACAAATCGCGCTTCGTAAGCACATCCGAACATCGGATTACACTGGGGTCTCAATCGTTCCGCTACCTATTTGAAGGCGACATTCGGGCGGGTGGAGCGTTTACCATCGAGTGCGACGATGGATCCAAGAGTGGGCCTTTCACCACCTCTCAATTGACCCAATGTGCAGCCGCGGCGGCTGGGACAGCGGGGTCCAAAACAACGACCCAAGCGCCTAGCAGCCGTGAAATCTGGTGCTGTTCAACAACTACTCCGCCGTCATGCCCGCAACCGATCAAGATTGCTCCGCCCGTCGCCTCTAGTCCGACGGAAACTAGCTCTCCGAACGCTGGCGGAACAAGCGCGTCGGAGGTTCCTGGGTCAGTCGGGTTGTTCGAGCGGATGATGGGGCTGCTGCGGTAGAATCCTGCGGGTGGGGCCGGTGGCATGGTTGGCTTCTTCGGTGTTCGAAATCTGCTCTTTGCGACTGCGGTCATAGGCGCCTCAACCGGTTGCCAGGTACAGAAGGATACCACGCCTCCCAAGTTCACAGGCCTCGCTACCGCCACTGCAATTTCCACCTCGGAGATCGAACTTTCCTGGGAACCGGCAACGGACGATACGACCCCACCGGAACGAATCGTCTACGACCTCTGCCAATCCACGGCCCCCGGAAAGTGTTCCGAGTTCTCGGACCTTCAGACGACCCCTCCTGGGGCATTCGATTTCACGGTCTCGGGTCTCAATCAGGGGACGAGATATTACCTCGTCGTTCGGGCGCGCGATGAGGCGGGGAACCTCGACGACAACACCGTCGAGAGAAGCGCGCGCACGATCCCGACTGCGGTTGTGAGAAGCATTTCGGCCGGCAGCGGCACAACGTGCGCCTTGTTGTCCGATGGAACTGTGAGATGCTGGGGTGAAAACCGCATCGGACAACTGGGAAATGGCACTCGTCCGGATGGATCTTTGACGCCTATAGAGGTATCCAGCTTGACCGGCGCCTCTGCTGTGTCTTTGGGCGGTTTCCACACCTGCGCTCTCTTGCACAAGGGGGAGATTCGATGTTGGGGGGACAATGACTTCGGGCAGTTGGGGCTTGGTGCTTTCCCTCTAGCTGATACTCCCATGATGGTGAAAGGGGTCAACAATGTGGTACAAATCGCTGCGGGAGGAGATCACACCTGCGCTCTCACGGCGGACGGTGCGGTCAGTTGCTGGGGGAGTAATGTAGCGGGCGAACTTGGGGCCGGATCAGGGAAAGTGGGTCCGCAGATCTGCATGTACTCTGACGCTTGCAGCCTCACTCCTGTTGAGGCCAAGATCGGCAGCGGTACGGTGACCTCGGTCAGCGCGGGTGGGACGCACACGTGTGCGGTGTTTGCCGATCGAACGGTTCGCTGCTGGGGATGGAACTTATACGGCCAGCTCGGGGATGGGACCACGGCTGAGCGCTCAGGTGCCGTGCAAGTCAGTGGAGTGGATGACGCAGTAGCCGTCGACGCCGGAGACCTCCACACGTGCGCCCTCACCGCCAGTGGGACGGTGAAATGCTGGGGGGATATTCCATCAGGCCGGCTACCACCCGGTACTGCGCCTGGAAAGGTGAGAACCGTGCTGGACGGTGTCCAGTCGATTTCGGGGGGGTTTACTCACGTCTGCGCCGTGTTGACGAACAGGTCTATGAAATGCTGGGGAGCCAATGAGTCGGGGGAAGTTGGAGACGGATCCCAGGTTTTTCAAGCGGCGCCTGTCCCTGTGGTCTTGGAGTATCCTGTGTCCACCGTTGCCGTGGGTCTGGCCCACACCTGTGCGCTGACCCAATCAGGGCAAGTGATGTGTTGGGGCAACAATCAAGTGGGGCAACTCGGGGACGGCACAACCATCAATCGCATGACACCCGTGCCAGTCGTCGACTTGCCCTGAACCCGTGCATGCTTGGGGTCAGTCGTCATGGCCGAATGGCCACCCGCGAACGATGAAAATGGGGCGCGCCCTCTTGAGGTGGGTCGCGCCATGCCCACTAGATATTGCGCTCCGGCCCCGGAATCGGATTGCGGACGGCGAGACGGGTTCGGCGCTAGCGGGGGGGGATGTTCTCCCTCTTCTCTCGTGGGAGAGGGGTGGGGTGAGCGGTTGAACGGTTGCCCCTGCACTACTTGAACGAAAGGGTGTCGCGTTTGATCTGCAACTGGCGCAGGCGATAGCCGAGCTGGCGGCGGCTCAATCCGAGGAGCTTGGCCGCCTTTTTCTGAATCCCGCCCGCCAGGGTCATCGCCTCGATGATCTTGGCCCGTTCGATCTTCTTCAGTGTCAGCTCTCCATCAGAAATCGGCAGGCTTGCGGTGACTTCCGGCCTCCCCCTGTAAACGATTTCAGCCGGCGCCGCCCCACTCCGCTCCGCTTCGGGGACGGCGATCGGATGCGCCATGTGGACCGGCGCCGTGGGAAGCAGGAAATTCTCCGGCCTCACGGGTCCGCCCGGAGAGAGGATCACAAGACGCTCGACAAAGTTCTCCAGTTCACGGACGTTTCCCGGCCATCCATAGGCCCGCAGGGCTTCAATCGACTCAGGAGTGAGCGAGACCGCCTTGCCGTGCTCCTCACCGGCCCGATCGGTGAAGAAGGCGGCCAGCCGGCCGATGTCCTCACGCCGTTCGCGCAAGGGAGGTAGAGTAATGGGAACGACGTTGAGGCGATAGAAGAGATCCTCTCTGAACGTCCCTTTCCGAACCATTTCCTCCAGAGGCTGGTTCGTCGCCGCGATGATCCGTGCGTCCACCCGGATCGTCCGCGTTCCACCCACGCGCTCGAACGTGCGATCCTGGAGCAGCCGAAGTAATTTGACCTGCACAGACAGTGGCACATCCCCGATCTCATCCAGAAAGAGCGTTCCTCCTGCGGCCGTCTCGACCAGGCCCGGTTTGTCCTTCACCGCCCCCGTGAAAGAACCCTTCTCATGGCCGAACAGCTCGCTTTCGAAAAGAGTTTCCGGGATGGAAGCACAGACCACCTTGACGAAGGGGCCGCGGGCGGAACGCCCCGCGCCACCCTCCTTGCTCCGCTGCGAGGACGGTGGAAGGAAGCGTGATGGAGTCCCTGCACCGTGCAGCATCCGCGCGATCAACTCCTTGCCGGTCCCGCTCTCGCCGCGGATCAGAACGGCCGTCTTGACGCGGCTGACCCGGTGAACCATCTCGATGATCGGCTTCATCGCGGGACTGTCCGCGATCAGCCGATTCGAATCGCCCTTCACGCCGGGGGAGAGGAGCTTGACCATCGAAGCGGGAACCGCAACGCCGCTGAAGGCCGCCAGCAACTTGCCCCAAAGATTGGCCATCGTATACAGGAGCCGGCTCAGCTCCCAAACCGTTTCACGCGAAGCGGCGTCATACTCCACCCCCAGCAGACCCAGAATCCGGCTTGCCGACTTCACGGGCACAAATAGAAAACATGTCTCCGCCTCGTCCGTTCCCTGCCGAAGCCGGTTCCATACCGTGGATTCGGCCTTCAGCCGGGACACGCCCGCAACAAATGGGCCACCGTTGTCGAACGCCTTCCCCACCAATCCGTGGCCGGGCGTGAATTTGCCTTTCGCTTTCTCATCCGGGGTGAGACCGTAGCCGGCCGCGACCCGCAGATTTCCCGTGGTGGGATCCTGCTCGATGAATACCGCGCGAGGATGCCCCAGCATCTGGCACAGGACATGGAGCCCTCTCCGGATCTGCTCGTGGGGTGGGAGATCGAGCCGGAAGGCTTTGCTGATTTCATAGAGAATCTCGAGCTCGTTGGTTCGACTGCGCTCGATCACCCTCCGGGCGGCCTTGGGAATGGACGTCAGGGCGGGCGCTTCAATTTGAGATCGCATCGTTCAATGTACTCGCGGCGCAAGAGTGTACCTCTTGTACAATATTGTGCAACAAGCTGGGTCACCGTTGCCCGCTCCAGACGGACCGGGTCGACCGACTTCTAATCCATCGTCGTTCCCGCGAAGGCGGGAATCAATCCTGAATCCCGCGATCTTCCTGCGGGTTCCTGCTCCCGTAGAAACGACGAAACGATTCGGGACCGATTTCATCGCCATGACCGTGATTTCCCTTCAGTTCCAGTGGCACGACCGTTGCGTATGACAGGGAGCACTTATGACGCAATGCGTTAAGACTGGGATTTTTGTAAAGGAGGACGAATGAACATTTCACGGTTTTTCCCACGGCCCCACCGCGCCGCCGTGTCCGCGGCCGCACTGATGCTCTGGCTGGGCCCACAGGCCGCGGCCCGCGCGGATGACAAGCCCACGGTGACCCCTTATGGTTTGGTCGAGTTCGACGCGGTCTATAGCACTCGGAATACCAATCCACTCGATCCGAATCAGTTCAACGGATATCTGACGGCGGCGGCGCCGGACGCAATTCCCACGGGGAAGACGGATAGCACGACGGGGGCCCCGATCACCGTCAAGGGCGACAAGGCCACATCCACCTTCAATCCACGGTTCACCCTTCTTGGCATCAAGGCCGAGCACGAGGGACTGAAAGCCGTGGGGGAGTTCGATTTCTACGGCAGCGATGGAATCGGGTTGATCGCGCCACGCTTGAGACTCGGCTACATCGATCTCACGACGGAGAACGGCCGGGTGACGCTCGGCCAGGATTGGCTTCCCATCATGTCCTCCCATCCGGCTGCCATGGATTTCTCCATCATGGGCTACGGGGGCAATCTGTGGATTCGTCTTCCCCAAATCACCTACCGGCACAAGGCGAGTGACACCTTTGAGGTCCTGGGGACGCTGTTCAGGAACGAGCGGAGTGGGTTCACCGATCCAAGCCTTCTGCCGTATGTCGGCGCCCGCGCGGCCTACACCGGCTCAGGGCTGTTTGCGCTTTCCGCCGCCTTCCGATCGTTCAAGGTCGATGCGGGTGGAAAGGAAGAGGGGGCCACCTCGTACCTCGTGGGAACCGAGGTGTCATTGCCTGCCGGACCGGTGACCCTGTCCGGAGAGTTGGGTCTCGGAGCGGGACTCGGCAACGAGTTCTTTCGGTTCGGCCAGGCCATGAACGGAAAGGATCCGGTCATGACGATCGTGGGATGGGCCAACGTGGTCTACCCGATGGACGATTGGACGTTTGCGCTGGGGTACGGGCATGACAACCCCAAGAATGACGATCTCAAAGGCTCGGCGGGCGGTCAGTACACCGTCAATCAGCGCATCTTTGGGAATGTCGTGAAGCACATCTATAAGGGATTCAAGGTCGGCGGCGAAGTGACCCAGGCGATGACGTCTTGGGTGGGCGATACGAAGAGCTACGCCGGCCAACAGGTCATGCTTTCCGGCTTCTACAGCTTTTGATCGATATCAATAAGGAGGATTCAGAATGAACATGCAACAGACAGGTAGAAAAATGAGGGCGATGATCGGGGGAATCGCGGCGCTGGCGGCGATTTCGATGACCACGCTGTCCGGCGTGGGTCGTGAGGCCCAGGCGGCCGGAAAGCCCACGTGCCCGATCAAGGTGGGCATCCTGCACTCGCTCAGCGGCACGATGGCCATCAGCGAAGTGTCGCTCCGCGACGTCCGCATGATGGCGATCGACGAAATCAATGCGAAGGGCGGCGTGCTCGGCTGCCCGATCAAGCCGGTGATTGAAGACCCGGCGTCGAACTGGGACCTGTTCGCGGAGAAGGCCAAGAAGCTCCTGCTCCAAGACAAGGTGGCCACGGTGTTCGGATGCTGGACGTCCGTCAGCCGGAAATCGGTCCTGCCGGTTTTCGAGAAAAACAACGGCCTGCTTTTCTACCCCGTTCAATACGAGGGTGAAGAGTGTTCCCGCAACGTCATCTACACGGGCGCCGCGATCAATCAGCAGGGTACGATCGGGGTGGACTACTTCATGAGCAAGGACGGCGGCCAGAAAAAGAAGTACTACCTCATTGGGACGGACTACGTCTATCCGCGCACCACGAATAAGGTGCTCCGTGCGATGCTCCTGGCCAAGGGGGTTCCCGCCAAGAACATCATGGAGGAGTACACGCCGTTCCATCACCAAGACTACCAGACGATCATCGCCAAGATTAAGCGCTTCTGCGCGGGCGGCGATGCCGGCGTGATCAACACGATCAACGGCGACAGCAACGTGGCCTTCTTCAAAGAGTTGGCCAACCAGGGAGTGACGGCGGACAACTGCCCGGTCATCTCGTACAGCGTGGCTGAAGACGAACTTCGCGGATTGGACACGAAGCCGCTCGTGGGGCACTTGGCCGCGTGGAACTACTTTCAATCCATCGACTCGCCGGCCAACAAGGAGTTCGTGAAAAACTTCAAAGCCTACGCCGCGAAGAACAAACTCCCTGGCGGCGCGAAGCGCGTGACGGACGACCCCATCGTGTGGTCGTACTACGAGATCTATCTCTGGAAAGCGGCGGTGGAGAAGGCGGGAACGACGGACGTGGACGCCGTGCTCAAGGCGCTCCCGAGTCTCAAACTCGACACGCCGGCCGGCGAGATCGTCGTGGATCGAAAGAACCACCACACGTCGAAGCCCGCCTACATCGGGCGGATCCTGGCGGATGGGCAGTTCGAGATCATCTGGCAGAGCAAGGGTCTCGTGGATGCCGTTCCCTGGAGCGAATACACCTATCCCGAACGGGGATGCGATTGGAGCAACGGCGGGAAGGGGACCTTTGACGTGGTCGGCGGCGAGAAGATTTATCTCGACGCAAACGTAAAGCCGATCGAGTAGACCTTCGGTTTGTGAGCACCTCCGCGTCTGCGGGTGGGCGACCGTCGCCCGGCCCGCAGACGCGTTCCTACATGGAAGGGGGCCGAACGATGGGAGTCAGGCGCCGCGCTGAGCACGGGCGGAAGGCGACCTCGCTCTTCATGAATGCACGGCGCGTTGTCTCCTTTTCCCTGGCAGTTCTCTCGGGATTCCTATCCCTTCTTCCCCACGCCTTCGCCGACAGCCGCCTGGCGGATGCCGCGGAGCGAATTCGGAGCGACGACCCGACCGTTCAAATGGCGGCCGTGATGGAGCTGCGCGACCTCGGGGACCCTGCCTCTCTGCCTCTTCTGCGGGCCATGGAGGAGGGCGCCGCGTACCGCTGGGAATTCGCGCCGGGAATTGTTCGCCTTGTGGTGGTCGATAAACCGGTGGACGAGCAGGGCGTCGAGTGGCTTGTCCTCCGAGAGCCGATTTCCGGGGAGGTTCTGAGTCGTCTCGACGGTTCGAGCATGGAGGCCCTCGCGCAAGAGGAACACCTTTCCCGGCTTTCGCTCCCTTCCGCCGATGCCCGGCGATTGGTCAAGTCGGCCTTGGAACGGCTGAAGCTTTTCGACGCAGACCCCGCTTTTCACCGAGCCGCGGCAACCAAGATCGGAAACGAAGAAGATGACTCGGCCCTCCCCGTTCTCCTGCACGCGCTGGAGAAAGAAAAAGATCGGTGGGCGAGGCACGCCCTCCATGAAGCGGTCCACCAAATCCGGCTGCAGAGCCCGGATCCACAAGTCCGCCGGAAGTCGGCGGAGGAATTGGGGAGGATGATTGGGCTTCAGGCATTGTCGAGGATGAAGGGACTTTTGAATGGCGAGTTGAAAGAAAAGGACCCTGCCGTCCGAGCCGCTCTGGAGTCGGCTGTTCGAAGGATTGAAGGTCGGCAGGGATTGTCGATTGCAGTCGGAACGGTCTTTAACGGCATCAGCCTCGGCTCGATTCTACTCATGATGGGCTTGGGCCTGGCGATCACGTTCGGCCTTATGGGCGTGATCAACATGGCCCATGGAGAAATGATGATGATCGGCGGATACGTGGGGTTCGTCCTCCAGGAGTGGTTCGCGGCCCACCTTCCCCCGGCCATGCACGATCATTATTTCCTGGCGGCCCTTCCGGTTTCGTTCATGGTGGCAGGCGCCGTAGGGTGGGCGCTGGAGAAATCGGTCATCCGATTTCTGTACGGTCGGCCTCTCGAAACGCTCCTCGCCACGTGGGGAGTCAGCATGATCTTCCAGCAGGCCGCGCGCGTTTATTTCGGCGATCTTACGGGAGTGAACGCGCCCTCCTGGCTCAGGGGCGGGGTCGAACCCATGGTCGGACTGGTCCTTCCCTACGGGAGAATTTTCATCATGGGGCTGGGTGGGCTCACTCTTTTCGGGATCCATGTTCTCCTGACGAAAACTCCGCTCGGTCTGAGAATTCGCGCTGTGACGCAGAACCGGGACATGAGCGCGTGCCTCGGCATCTCGACACGCAGGGTCGATGGGTGGACGTTTGCTCTCGGCGCGGGTCTTGCCGGATTAGCCGGCTGCTCGTTGAATCTGATCGGAACGGTTGATCCTGAAGTGGGTAAGTACTACATCGTGGAATCGTTCATGGTGGTGGTGGTGGGCGGCGTGGGCAAGCTCGCCGGCACACTGGCGGCGGCGCTCGGTATCGGCGTGACGACCAAGATCCTTGAGCCCCTCATCGGCGGGACGGGCGGCTCCATCTACGCCAAGCTCGCCATCCTCGGCGCGATCATTCTGTTCCTCCAGAGGCGCCCATCGGGCATCTTTGCGCCCAAGGGCCGCCTGGTCGAGAAGGACGGATGACTCTGTCACCCACCCAGACTCGGAAGCTGGCCCTCGGCGTCACTGCGGGCGTCGCGGTCGTCATCGTGATCCCTGTTCTAAACCTCCTGCCAAAAACGTCCGCCGTGTACGTCTCGGATTTCTATCTCAACCTGTTTGGGAAGTACCTGGCGCTGGCGATCCTCGCCCTCGGAATGGACCTCCTCTGGGGGTACGCTGGCATTTTGAGCCTCGGCCAGGCGGTCTTCCTCGGCCTGGGCGGATACACGATGGGCATGCATCTCATGCAACAGATGGTGGGGCAGGGAAAGTACGGGGAAAACATTCCCGATTTCATGGTTTGGAACCAGATCAAGGAGCTGCCGTTTCATTGGAAACCGTTCGACAGCTTCCCGAATACCGTGCTGGGTATCCTGCTGGTCCCCACGTGCTTTGCGCTTGTGTTTGGGTTCCTGACGTTCCGGACGAGGATCCGCGGTGTGTACGTGAGTATCCTGACGCAGGCGCTGGCGTTTGCAACCTGGCTTCTGTTCAACCGGAACGAAATGGCCCTCGGCGGGACCAACGGTCTGACCGACTACAAGATGTTGCTCGGTTTCTCGCTGCTTTCCCCTGCAACGCAGAGGGGTCTCTATGTGGTCACGGCGCTGACGCTCGTATTCGCCCTGCTCGCGTGCATGCTGCTGGTCCGATCCAAGTTCGGGCAGATCCTGCGCGCCGTGAGGGATGCCGAGACGCGCCTTCGGTTCTCGGGGTACTCCACCACCGGGTACAAGGTCGCCGCTTTCTCCATCGCCGCTCTTCTGGCCGGCGTGGCGGGCGCGTTGTATGTGCCCCAGGTTGGAATCATCACACCGAATCAGATCGGCGTGCTCCCGTCGCTTGAAGTCGTCGTCTGGGTGGCCGTGGGCGGCCGGGGAACGCTCTTTGGCGCGGTGCTCGGGGCGATCGTGGTCAATGCGGCGCGCAGTTATCTGACGGCGAAATATCCCGAGCTCTGGCCGTTCGTTTTAGGCGGGCTGTTTGTGGGTGTGGTCCTTCTCTTCCCGAGAGGGCTCGTGGGCCTGCCGAACCAGGCCGCAAAATGGCTCGAACGATTCAGGACGTTCATGGAAGTCTGGCGCGCCGGCACGATCGGGGCGGGTCCTCATGCCCGCTGATCCCCGTTCCGGCGATTCCCGCACCGGAGGGTCGGATGGGACCATCCTCTACCTGGAAGGCGTCTCCGTGAGCTTTGAGGGATTTCGGGCGCTCAACAATCTCAACTTTGTCATGCGGAAAGGGGAGCTTCGTTTCGTGATCGGGCCGAACGGAGCGGGAAAAACGACGCTCCTGGACGTGGTGTGCGGCAAGGTCAAACCAATTGAAGGCCGGGTTCTCTTCAGCCATTATGTCGATCTTCTGCCGCTCAGGGAATACGAAATCGCCCAGTACGGGATCGGAAGAAAATTCCAGACGCCCACCATTTTCCCGGACCACACGGTATTCGAGAACGTCGGCCTGTCTCTCACGCGCGACCGCCGGATCTGGTCCACTTTCTTTTCACGATACACGCCGGCGGAACGCGAAAAAGTGGACTCCATACTGGAACGGGTCGGTCTTCTCGACATGCGAGCCTCGTCGGCGGGCATTCTGTCCCATGGACAGAAACAGTGGCTCGAGATCGCCATGTTGATCGCTCAGGAGCCGCAGGTTCTTCTGCTCGACGAGCCGGTGGCTGGGATGACGGGAGACGAGCGCGAGGCCACAGGCCGCCTCATTGAATGGCTGGCCCGGCGCCATTCGGTGCTGGTCATCGAGCACGATATGCACTTCGTCCGGCAGTTCGCCCGGACGGTCACGGTTCTCCATGAGGGCTCGGTCCTTTGCGAGGGACCCATGCAGAAAATCCAGGAGGACCCGCGGGTGATCGAAGTCTACCTCGGGAGGGAGTAGGTCCTGTGCTGGAAGCCTCGGAACTTAATGTCTTCTACGGGGAGAGCCACGTTCTGCACGATGCGCGCCTGAGGGTTGAAACCGGCCAGGTCGTCTGCCTGCTGGGGCGAAATGGCGTGGGAAAGACGACTTTCCTGAAAACCCTGATGGGCCTGCTTCCCGCGCGATCCGGCCGGATCAGGTTGGGGGGAACGGATATCACTTCGCGCCCACCCTACGAGCGGGCGCGGCTCGGTCTTGGCTACTCGCCGCAGGGACGGGAGATCATCCCCAGCCTCACGGTCCGCGAGAACATCCTCCTGGGCCTCGAAGCGCGCGGCATCCGGAAGAGGGAAGTTCCGGACGCCGTCCTTCAGTTATTTCCGATGCTGGAGAACTTCCTTGAGAAGCGGGGAGGGGATTTGAGCGGCGGCCAACAGCAACAGTTGGCGATCGCGCGCGCGCTGGCCACCCGACCCCGCGTGCTCCTGTTGGATGAGCCCACGGAGGGGATTCAGCCCTCCATCATTCTCGAGATCAAGGCTGCCATCCAGAAAATCAAGGCGGGTGGTGAGACGGCGATCCTTCTCGTCGAGCAGTACCTGGCGTTTGTGCGGAGTGTGGCCGACCGGTTCTACGTGATGGAGAAAGGATCGATCACCGCGGAGGGGGATATCGGCGGACTCACGGATGATGTCGTTCGAAAACATCTCGTGGTATAGGACGCAGAATGCATCTTGGTGTCAAAGATCGCGAGCTTCTCCTCGTGTACGTGGCTGCGCAATTGGCGAAAGAGCGCCGGAACCGAGGACTGAAACTCAACTACCCCGAATCGGTCGCGTTGATCACCTCCGCCATCCTCGAAGGGGCGCGCGAAGGAAAATCGGTAGCCGATCTCATGGAGCTTGGCGCCCAAGTGCTGAAGCGCCCGGACGTGCTCGAAGGGGTGCCTGAGATGATTTCCGAGGTGCAGGTCGAAGCCACGTTTCAGGACGGCACGAAACTGGTCACGGTCCATCATCCCATCCGATAGCGCCATGGTCCCAGGAGAGATCATCCCTCAATCCGGCGAAATCGAGCTCCACCAGGGCAGGACGACCACGAAGATGCGCGTGGCCAACACCGGTGACCGCCCCATCCAAGTCGGCTCCCATTTTCACTTCTTCGAGGTGAATCGCGCGCTGAAGTTTGATCGTGCAAACGCGTTTGGACTGCGACTCGCGATTCCAGCGGGAACCGCCGTGCGTTTCGAACCCGGCGACGAAAAAGATATCGAGTTGATCCCCTTCGAGGGTCGTCGAAGACTCCGTGGGTTCAACGGCCTGACGGAAGGCGCCTCCAAAGCACGGGCGATGGCCCGCGCGAGGAAGCGGGGGTTCATCGCATGAGAATCTCCCGAGGACGGTTCGCCGCCATGTACGGTCCCACCGTGGGTGACCGAATTCGTCTCGGCGACACGGACCTCTGGATCGCCATCGAGCGGGATCTTACCCGTCCGGGTGAGGAGGCCAAGTTTGGAGGCGGGAAGGTCGTGCGTGACGGCATGGGTCAGTCCGCGGTAGCCACGCGGAAGGGCGGCGCTCCAGACCACGTTATTACGAACGTCGTCATCTTGGATCATTCGGGGATCGTCAAGGCCGATGTCGGAATTCGTGGCGGGATCATCGTGGCCATCGGGAAGGCCGGGAACCCGGATACCATGGACGGCGTTCATCCGGCCCTGGTGATCGGCGCATCGACCGAGGTGACCAATGGAGACGGAATGATCCTGACCGCGGGGGGAATTGACACGCACATCCACTTCATCTGTCCGCAGCTTGTGGAGACCGCTCTCGATGCCGGACTGACGACGCTCATCGGCGGGGGCACGGGTCCGGCCACGGGTACCCGCGCCACAACCTGTTCGCCCGGCGAGTGGAACATCGCCAAGATGATCGAATCCGTGGAAGGGATGCCGATGAACTTCGGGTTTCTCGGCAAAGGCAACGCTTCCGGAAAAGAACCGCTGCGGGAACAGATCTTGGGCGGCGCCATCGGACTGAAGCTGCATGAGGATTGGGGGACGACGCCGCAGGCCATCGATACCTGCCTTTCCGTGGCCGACGAAATGGACGTTCAGGTTGCCATTCATACGGACACCCTGAACGAATCGGGGTTCGTCGAGGATACGATCGCGGCGTTCAAGGGACGCACGATCCACACGTATCACACGGAAGGGGCAGGGGGAGGGCACGCGCCGGACATCCTCAAGGTCTGCGGGGAGAAAAACGTGCTCCCTTCATCCACCAATCCAACGCGCCCGCTTACGGTGAACACCATCGCCGAACATCGGGACATGCTGATGGTCTGCCACCACCTCGATCCGAATCTCCCCGAAGACATCGCCTTCGCCGATTCCCGGATCCGCGAGGAAACCATCGCCGCCGAGGATATCCTGCACGATCTCGGGGCGATCAGCATGATGTCGTCCGACTCGCAGGCCATGGGGCGCGTCGGCGAAGTGATCACCCGCACGTGGCAGACCGCGCACAAGATGAAAGTCCAGCGCGGAAATCTTCCGCAAGACAAAGCGGAGAACGATAACTTCCGAGTCCGTCGATACGTGGCCAAGTATACGATCAATCCCGCCATCGCCCACGGGATCGACCGGTACGTGGGTAGTGTGGGGGTGGGAAAATGGGCGGACCTTGTGCTATGGAAGCCGGCCTTCTTCGGGATTAAACCGGAATTGGTGTTCAAGGGGGGATTCATTGCGTGGTGTCAGATGGGAGATTCCAACGCCTCCATTCCGACTCCGGAACCCGTCTGGGGAAGACCGATGTTCGGCGGATTTGGGCTGGCCTCTCCACGATCCTCCATCATGTTTCTTTCCAAGCAGGCTTGGAAACGGGGTCTCCACAGGAAGTTGAGACTCGAAAAAACCGTGCGACCCATCGGGTCGGTCCGGAAACTCACCAAGAAATCCATGGTGCTGAACGACGTGCTTCCCAAGATGGAGATAAACCCCGAAACGTATGAAGTCCGTGCCGACGGCGAACACCTGACGTGCGAGCCTGCCGCGAGTCTTCCCCTGGCGCAGCGCTATTTCCTTTTCTGATCACGCATGGAGCCTCTCGATCGGGTGGCCCTCCTTCAGCTCCTGCGGCTGTCCGACTCGGCGCTCCCCGTGGGCGCCTTCGCGCATTCCTTCGGGATCGAAACGCTCATCGCCAGAGGTCTGCTTCGAAATGCCCCGGCGTTGGACAGCCTGCTCAGGGCCGAACTCCGTCTGCGCCTCCTCCGGGGGGATCTAGGCCTGCTCCGCCGGTCCTTCGAATCGGCGAAGGAGGGGCGGGTCAAGGAGCTGATCGCCGTGGATCATGAGATTTCTGCGCGGCAGGTTCCAACCGAGGTTCGTCGAGCCAACGGCCAAATGGGCCGGGCCTTGCTGGCACTCGTCCGGGATTCTTCCGGTGGGTCGGTGGCCGGCGAACTTTCAGACAGTGTGGACCAGCGGCTCATGGACGGCCAGTGGATCGTCGTGTTCGCCGCCTCCGCTGCGCTATTTGGGCTGCCGTTCGATGCCACCGCGGCTGCCTACGTTTACAGCCACATGGCGGCCCGAATCTCGTGCGCCGTCCGCTTGATTCCGCTGGGCCAGACCGAGGGGCAAATCGTTCTTTCCAATGTGCTCCGGACTTTCGCGACGCTTCCCCTTCCGACCGCTGAAGATGAAATCTCCGATTTTCCGGGCGCGATGGACATCCGAGCGATGGAGCATGAACGACTCGATATGAGAATCTTCAGGAGTTGATGGTGACGCATTCCCATTCACCCGTACGGCGATTGGGGATCGGCGGCCCGGTGGGCGCGGGAAAAACCGCCCTGACGCTTCAAATCTGCAAGGCCGTCAGGGACCAGCTCAGCCTCGCGGTCATCACGAACGATCTGTATACGCGGGAGGACCAGGAGTTCCTCGTGCGAAACAATGCCCTCTCGGCCGATCGCATCATCGGCGTCGAAACCGGCGGCTGCCCCCATAGCGCCGTGAGGGAGGATGTTTCTCCGAACATGGATGCCGTTCACGAATTGCTCCACCGCCACTCGAAACTGGACCTGATTCTGATCGAGAGCGGGGGAGACAACTTGGCCGCGACATTTTCACCGGAACTGGTGGATGGATTCATCTACGTGATCGACGTGGCGGAGGGTGACAAAATTCCGAGGAAAAAGGGTCCCGGCGTCGTCCTCTGCGATCTGTTGATCATCAACAAAATCGATCTCGCGCCGTACGTCCGAGCGGACTTGGAGGTCATGCGGCGAGATTCCGAGGCCGTGCGGAAGGGCCGTCCCTTCATCTTTACGAACCTCATGACGGGTGAGCACATGGATCGGGTGCTCGAATGGTTGATGCACTGGCTCAAAACGCTGCCGGCTCAACGCCCCTGGGCAATGGACGAAGCGCACGCGCATGAAGGCCGTTCTCACCGCCACGTTTGAGGCCGGACTCGATGGGAAAACGATCCCGAAGATCCGCCAAGAACCTCCGCTAACGGCCAACTGGACCGACGGTCCGAACGGCTGCATCCTCTACACCTCCAATCAGGCGGGAGTCCTGCTTGGGGGTGACGAGCACACATACAACTATCGAGTCCACCCTGGAGCGCATGCCGTCATCACCGGCGTGTCGGCCTCCAAGTACGGATCGCAACGACAGGCTGCCGCCAGCGAGCAGACGCTGTTGCGTGTTGATGACGGTGGGATCCTGGAATGGATCCCGGAACCCCAAATCGTCTTTGCGGGGGCCAATACACGACAAGACGTGAAGGTGGAGATCGCTCCTTCATCCCGCCTCATCTTCTTTGCGCTTCATTCGGTGGGCCGGGTCGCTTCAGGGGAACGGCATCGCTACGAACGGTGGCAACAGAGGGTCGTGATCCTGCGCGGCGACGAACCGCTCCTGATCGAGACCTGGGATGTTCGGCCGCGGGAAGCCGGCGCGGAAATCGAAACTCTCATGGAAGGGTATTCCTATGCAGGTCTGGGATTCGTCGCCGACGGACAAGGTGAGACGCTACCCCTGCTGGCGCGATCGCTCGGTCCGGTCCTTGGGGAGGGTGACGGTGGCGATGTGCGACCGCCTTGGATTGGGGGCGTTTCGACGGCCCGAACCGGCGATCTCGTCATCCGGTGGTTGTGTGACTCCGCTGCCGACAGTCGCCGCCTCATGATGGAAACCTGGTCCATCGCCCGCCGGGCGCTCCTGGGCCTGGACCCTCCCGAGCTGGGCAAGTTCTGACGCCGCGTCTACGCCGCCGCGAGTTTCCAGATCATGCCGAGGGCCGAGGAGACGGCGAGTGTGGGGATCATCGGACTTCGGAACCGTACCAGCGAGGTGAAAGCCGCGATGGCCAGAAAAATCCCAGCGGCGTCCGGACGATCCAATGAGGGGAAGAGCGTATGGCGGGCGAAAAAAACGGCCAGGCTGAGGATCACCCCGACGACAGCCGCCGTCACAAATGTGAGGGCGGAATGCAACCACCTTACCCCTCTCAGCTCCTCGATGTAATGGGCACCGAGAAAAATCCACAGGAACGAAGGGAGGAATGTGACCCACGTGGTGAGCAGCCCCCCAAGCACTCCGGCCAGTGAAGGGGGGAGATGTCCGGGATAGTTCCACGCCGCCAGGAAGCCCACGAACTGCGTCACCATGATGAGAGGACCCGGCGTACTCTCAGCGAGGCCGAGACCGTCGATCATCTGTGCCGGCTCAAGCCACGCGTAGTGTTCCACAGCCATCCGCGAGATGTACGAGAGCACCGCGTATGCGCCGCCGAACGTGACCATCGCGGCCTTGCTGAAGAAGATTCCGATATTGAGGAAGACGTCGGAGGCGGGCGAAATCGCCCAAACGGCCGCGAGCGGCGCCATCCAGAGCAGGAGGCAGATGACCGGTGCCAGGAGGGACTCCCACGTGGATCGCTTAGGGAGATGAGTTTCTGCCGCGGGGTCGGCTCCCGAACCTGCGTGGCCGACCGGCGGTTGAATCCGCAATCCGAATCCGGTTCGATCGGCAAGGATTCCGAGAGCGGCGGCGCCGAGAATTAGGAGCGGGAAGGGAACGTGGAGGAAGTGGAGCGACAGGAAGGAGACGCCCGCCACCGCCCAAAGATATCGTCGAACGAGGGCGCGCCGCCCGATCCGAAGCACCGCCTCCGCCACCACCGCCACCACCGCGGGTTTGAGTCCGTAGAAAAAGGCCGCCACCCATCCGACGGCGCCCCAGGTCGTATAGACCCAACTCAGGGCCAGAAGAACGAACACGGACGGAAGAACGAAGAACGCCCCCGCCACCACGCCGCCTTTGTATCCGTGGAGTAGCCAACCGATGTAGATCGCCAGTTGCTGCGCTTCGGGACCGGGTAGAAGCATGCAGTAGTTCAGGGCATGGAGAAAGCGATCCTCCGTGATCCATCGCCGCTGGATGACCAGATCGCGGTGCATCATCGCAATCTGCCCTGCCGGCCCGCCGAAATTCACAAATCCCAATCTCAGCCAGTATCGAAACGCTTCGCGGAATGGAATCGAGTCGGGACCTTCCTTTGGGGAGATCATGTTTGGATGACCGGAAACGTATTCGCCTTTTCGCGATCGTGCAAGTCTCTTCATGCTCCCGCATTCGTCAGCAGTGACGTGTTTGCATCATGGCATGACATCGATACGTAAGGGCGATAGAATTCGGGAATGCGAAAAACATTGATCCTTGCGGGCGATGTGGCCGCCAAGCTTCACCGGATTCAGAAATCCCGCAAGGCGAGCTTCAAGGACGTGGTGAACGAAGTTCTTCGAGAGGGGCTGAAGCATTTGTCCGAGCCGAAGCTGAACCGAATTCCTTATCGGACAGAATCCGCTTCGCTCGTCCGATGCTTGATCGAAGGCATCGACGATGTGTCGGAGGCGATTGCTGCTGCGGAAGGCAACGCCTCCAGGTGATTTTCAACGACTTGACGCTTTGCTCCACCGACGGCGATTTCGCTCGTTTCCGCGGCCTCCGCTGGCAGAATCCTCTGGCCTGAATCACGCACGGAGCCTGAAGCACTTCAATTCTGTCGGAGGGACAGTCCTTTCGTCCCAACTCGGCAGGATCTTGAAACCGGTGATGCCGACGTAGACCTCGCGGCCGGTTTCGAACCCGCTCGCCACCGAGATCCCCTCGGGAACGTGAGCGATGACCCGCTTTCCGTCACCGACATCCAATACCAACTCGATCACCGGCCCTCTGAAACGTGCGCTCTCGATTTGCGCCGGCACTTGCATGGTTTCCTGGCGGGAGGTGACGTACACGTCGTGCGGCCTGAAGAAAACCCGCACCTTGCCGCCGGGAGGGAATCCGTTGGCGCTGAACTCGAATCCGCCCCAATGCGCGAGACCGGGCTCGACCACGTCCGCTTCCATGAAATTCGATTCGCCGACGAACTCCGCCACGAAGTTGGTTGCGGGATGATCGAAAATCTCCCGCGGTGTGCCGTCCTGCTCGATGCGGCCGTGGTTCATCACGATGATGCGGTCGGCCACTTCCAGCGCTTCGTGCTGATCATGGGTGACGAACAGCGTCGTCGTCCGCGTTTTCTCGTGCAGCCGCCTGATCCATTCGCGAAGCTCCTCCCGCACTTTCGCGTCCAGCGCCCCGAATGGTTCGTCCAGCAGGAGCACGGCCGGACTCGGGGCGAGCGCCCGGGCAACCGCTACGCGCTGCCGTTGGCCCCCCGAGAGTTGTGACGGGAACCGGCGCTCCAGTCCTTTGAGCTGAACGAGTTCGAGGAGTTCGGTAACGCGCTGCTCGATCTCAGTCCGCCTCGCCTTTCTCACCTTGAGGCCGAAGGCGACGTTGTCCCACACCCGCATGTGCCCGAAAAGGGCGTAGTGCTGGAAGACGAACCCGACGTTGCGTTCCCGGGCCGAAAGGCCGGTGGCCTCTTTCCCGGTGAGGAGAACGTCGCCGCCGTCCGGTATCTCCAACCCGGCGACGATTCTGAGAAGCGTGCTTTTCCCGGAACCGCTGGGACCGAGGATGGCGACCAGGCTCCCGGTTTCCACTTGGATGCTCACGTCGTTCACGGCCGTAAAGCCGTTGAATCGCTTGGTGAGGCGTCTGATTTCGATGCTCACTGGATGTCCTCCCTTGTCTTCCATTCCATGATGCTTCTCACGGCCAGCGTCACCAGGGCGAGAAGGGTGAGCAGCGAAGCCACGGCGAACGCAGCAGTGAGGTGATATTCGTTGTAAAGAATTTCGACGTGCAGGGGGACCGTGTTGGTCAGCCCCCTCACGTGGCCGGATACGACCGAGACCGCGCCGAACTCGCCCATCGCTCTCGCGTTGCAGAGGATTACGCCGTAGAGGAGACCCCACTTGACGCTTGGGAGCGTGACGCTCCGAAACGTCTGCCATCCGTTTGCGCCGAGGACGGCGGCCGCCTCTTCCTGCTCCTTGCCTTGCTCTTGCATGACGGGGATCAGTTCGCGCGCGACGAAGGGGAACGTGACGAAGATCGTGGCGAGGATGATCCCCGGCGTGGCGAAGATGATTCGGAGGTTGTGTTCCACCAGCCAGGGGCCCAGCCAACCCTGGAGACCGAACAGGAGGACGTAGACGAGACCGGACACGACAGGCGAAACGGAAAAGGGCAGGTCGATCAGCGTTACGAGCGTCTGTTTCCCACGGAACTCGAACTTGGCAATGGCCCACGCCGCCGCCAATCCGAAGAGCGTGTTGAGTGGCACCACGATGGCCGCCGTGAGGAGAGTCAGCCGAATGGCGTCCAGAGTCATCGGCTCCCGGATGGCGGCCCAATACATCGCAAGGCCCTTTTGGAACGCCTGAGTGAACACCGCAACGAGCGGGGTAAAAATGAACAGGCCGAGAAAGACCAGCGCCGTGCCGATCAGGAGCCTGCGGACCCACGCGGGCTCGGCGTCCATCTTTCGTGCAACGTCGGATCTCATCGCCTGGCGCTCCGTGCCTGAAGAATGTTCACGGCGAAGAACAGGAGAAACGAAGCGATGAGCATCGCCACGGCCACGGCGGTCGCCCCGGCATAGTCGTACTGCTCGAGCTTCGTGATGATGAGCAGCGGCGCGATCTCGGTCTTCATCGGCATGTTCCCGGCGATGAAAACAACCGATCCGTACTCGCCCACGGCACGTGCGAAGGCCAGGACGAAGCCGGTGAGGAGCGCGGGAGCCAGTCCCGGTAGGATCACGCGGAGGAACGTCTGGAAGCGGCCGGCGCCCAGGCAGGCCGCCGCCTCTTCGACATCCGGATCGAACGCTTCCAGGACCGGTTGCACGGTCCGAATTACAAACGGCATCCCGATGAAAACGAGCGCCACCACCACGCCCAGCGGCGTGTACGCCACGCGAATCCCGAGCGAGGCCAGCGGGGCTCCGAGCCATCCGGTCGGCGCAAACAGGAAGGTGAGGGTGATCCCGGCGACGGCGGTCGGGAGCGCGAACGGGAGGTCTACGAACGCATCCACAAACCGCCGTCCTGGAAACCGATAGCGCGCCAGCACCCATGCTGTCAGCAACCCGAAGGGGAGGTTGATCACAGCGGCGACGAGCGAGGCTCCGAAGCTGAGACGATACGAGGCCAGTACGCGCGGCGACGTGACGATTCCCAGGAAATCGGGCCAGGCGAGCGTGGCCGCTTTCAGAAACGTTGCCGAGAGCGGGATCAACACGATGAGCGTGAGATACGTCAGCGTGAATCCCAGCGTGAGTCTGAACCCGGGGAGGACGCGGCGGCGAGGCCGGGCAAATCCCCCCCACCCCCCTGAGGAGGGGGGAGGGGGGGCACTGAGGGGAGGATTCGTCACCATTCATCTCCCCGGCTGATAGATCTGATCGAAGATGCCGCCGTCGCTGAAATGCGTTTTCTGGGCCTTCTGCCAGCCGCCAAACACCTCATCGATGGTGAAGAGGTTCAGTTTGGGAAAGCGGTCGGCGGTTGCGGCGGCCACGGTGGGATCGCCCGGCCGGTAGAAGTTCCGGGCGGCAATCTCCTGGCCTTCCGGCGAGTAGAGGTACTCGAGATACGCCTGGGCCACGGCCCGCGTCCCGTGCCGGTTGACGACCTTGTCCACGAGACTCACCGTCGGCTCCGCGAGAATGCTGATGGAAGGGACGACGAGATCATATTCACCGGGGTTCAACTTCCGCGTAATCAGCAGGAGTTCGTTCTCCCAATTGATCAGCACGTCGCCGATGCGGCGTTCGACGAACGTGGTCGTCGCGCCGCGGGCGCCGGAGTCGAGGACCGGCACGCGCTTGTAGAGCGCGGTCACATAGTCCTTGGCCCTGAGCTGATCGCCGCCGCTTTTCCGCAGGGCATAGCCCCACGCCGCCAGGTAGTTCCAGCGCGCGACGCCGGATGTCTTGGGATTGGGCGTGATGACCGAAACGCCCGGCTTCAGCAGGTCTTCCCAATCCTTGATGCCCTTCGGATTGCCCTTGCGCACGAGGAAGGCCAGCGTCGAGGTGTACGGCGAGCTGTTGCGCGGGAGGCGCTTCTGCCAGTCCTTTGGAAGGAGGCCGGCCTTCTCGTTGATGGCGTCCACGTCGTACGCCAGCGCGAGCGTTACGACGTCCGCCTCCAGCCCGTCGATCACGGAGCGGGCCTGTTTGCTGGAGCCGCCGTGGGATTGATTGACGACGACGTCCTGTCCCGTCTTTGCTTTCCAGAACTTCGCGAACGCCGCGTTGAAATCCTGGTAGAGTTCGCGCGTCGGATCGTACGAGACGTTGAGGAGCGTGATGGGGCCTTTGGCGAAGGCCGCGGGCGCTCCGGGAATGTCGAGAACGGCGATCAGGGTGATCGCGGCGATCGTTCGAGTGATGCTGTGAATAAACATGGAAGTTTCTCCTTTGTGTCTTGTTTTCAAAACGCGACTTGGAAGCGGTTGAGAACGACTTTCTCGCTCTCACGGTCTTTTCGGTCCTTCGCGCCTCCCGTAAATCTCGTCTGTTCGTAGTCGAAGACGAGCTTGATGTTCTTGTTCAGATGCCAGTTGAGACCGCCGGCCAGCGCGATGGCGCTCCGGGCCGATTTGGCAGGATCGGCAAAGTCCGGAAAGGCCGCCTGGTCCACCCGCAGGAAGTGGTACCGCGCGGCCAGTTCGAGCGCTCCCCACCCGCCGCCCGGCGGATCGAACGGGCGTTTGATCTTGGGCGCCTTGAAACCTGCGTCCTCTCCCGTGAGGAATAACGTGGCGGCCGCTTGGAACGCATCGTTCTTCAACGTCACGTGCGTTTCCGCCTTCTTGACCTCCTGCGAGGATCGGGCGTATTCCGTCGCGAGGCTGAGTGACCTCCAGTAATAGTAGGCCTGTGGTTCCAGACGCGAGCGGGTTCCGCCGGCCAGCACCTCGGAGCCGTAGCTGAAGAAGGTTGCCTGGCCGGGCGTTTTGTAAGTGGGCAGGTTGGCCGAGCCGCTTTTCCCCTGCTGGTTGCCGTAAGTTACGGCTGCGCCCAGACCCAGACCTTGGGCCGCCCAGACCGAGGTATTACGGAAAGGATGAGCGAATACGCGGCCGACAAGGTCCTTGGCGTCATGGTTATCGCCGTCTCCGCTTCCGCCGTCGACGACTCCGTTGAATACCCCGAGGGCATAGCTCGCGGCGCCGCCCGAGAGATCGCCGGAGAGCTGCAACCCGATGTCGCGGTTCGGGCCGATCGACGTGGGGAAGCCCCGCTCAACGAACACGATGTCGGTTCCCGATTGGAGACGTTCGAGGTCGAACGGCGCCTTGAACTTCCCGGCGCGCAGTTTGGCCCAGGGCCAGTATCCGATATCGAGGTACGCCTCCTGCACGGCCGCCTGCCCGTTGCCCCAGTCCGGCAGGAACCGGAAGTCGAACCACTTCGAGACGGTCCCCTCGAAGCTCGGGCGGACCCGCCGGAGAACGAAGGTGTTCACGTCCGACTTGTCCTCGTCACCGAAGAAGAGCCGGGCGTCCGACTGGATGTAGCCACGGAGTTTGAACTGGTAGCTGCCGTCCGGCGCTTTCAAAAAGAAACCGTCCGAGCCGGCGCCGACGAGGCCGGCCTTTTTCGCCGCTTCGGCGGCGGCTTCCTTTTCGTTCTCCTGTTTCCGTTCCACGATTCGGAGGCGTTGGTCGAGGACTTCGATCCGCTCCTCCGTTGTCGCCTTCGGCGACTGTTCTTCAGAGCGTGCCGGTGGCGCGAATCCCATGATCGCGCTACCGAGTGCGCCCGCCATCACGAACCACCGTGAGTTCCACATGACATTGCTCCTTTTCGTTACCCCCTGTTACGGGGTTCACGGGATCCTCCGGTCGTCCGGTCGGGTCGCCTTGCCATTCAATTGCGCCTCCGTGGGTTCGGTCGGCCTGTTTTTCGCCGGGTTACCCCAGCCGTTTGCGCTCGATGCGCTCGATCTGTATGGGCCGGCCCTGGTGATACGTGATCACCACGGTGCCGAACTTGAGTCCGCGAGCCGCCTGCTCGATCTCCTCCCAGGGGAGTTCAAGGACAAGTTCCCGCGCCTCGGGGCGTTCCCGCGAGGGTTTTTCCGTTCTGAGATCAACTGCCGCTTCCACGATGGATTCCTCCTTTTGGAAATGGAACGTGGATAGACCAACGAACTGTTGTGTCTTTGGGAGGGACCACCCCGCGGATGAAACCCGCGGTTACGCAGACAGGGGGTGGCCCCTATCTACAGATACAGCGGCAGCAGAAGAGAGAAGAAGAAAAATGAACAGGGCGGGGCATCGGACTCGACGCCGTTTCGATTCGGTTGACTGATTGCCTGTTCATGATTTTCCACTTGTATCCCAACCCTCCCTTTTTGTCAAGATGCTGAAAATGAGGTTGACGCCGGCGCGATTGCGGGGCATGTCATGCGTGAATGAATGTGAAGTCGTGTGCGATCATGTTTGTCGCTGGAATGGTGGGTATCGGAACCGCCGCTTGTGGCCATCGATCCGGCGACAGAATGGAGCTTTCGATTCCGAACTTCCCGGCGCTCCAGGATCCGTCCTTCGCCATCGATCCGGTCCAGCTCCAAGCCGAAGCGAATTCCTACTGTGCTGACCCCGGGGCGGGCGACCCGGCGGCCGGGTTCTTCCTGGGCGAGCTTCCCATCGGGGCGTTCGATACTTTGTGCTCCGTGCCGCCGGAGAGACAGTGGGTGGGTCCCCTCCTGGGGCTGCTCCACCTCTCCGGATACTTTGGAGGCATTTGGCTCAAAGGGGCACTCTCCGCATCCGGCGGGGGCCTCGGGTGGGAGGGAGTGGGACAGGAGGTCCCCGCAGATGGTTCGGCGAGTCGTGCTGTCGAAATTCTTGCCGAGGATCGATTGGCGGCTGCGCTCAGTCCCATCGAATCGAGTTTGTCTGCGGCATCGCGAGAGGTTGTTCCAGCCTTGCTGGCGATCTACGGCTACAACCTCGGGTACCTCCGAACTCTGATCGAGCATTCTCCGGCGGGCATGCAACTCCCCACAGGAGTTCTTGAATGTGATTCGTTCCTGGGCTGCACGAGCACGGCGGTGCGACTCGACATTCTTGAGAAAAATCGCGCGCTCATCCTGAATCTGTCCGCACCGCCCTCCGAACCATGGCGGGAGTGGGCCGAGACCGTCTCGCGGATCGAAGAGAGCACCACGGGTTCGGGACGAAGCGTGTGGGAGGGGATTCTGTCCGGCTCGGTGGTGAGGCCGGACGCGTACGGTCCCCTGTTGGCCTTGAGCGCGGGGTATCTCATGGCGAGCGAAGCCGCGGTCCTCATCAACATGGATGCGTGGGCGTCTGTGGACCCGGGCAAGTCTCGCTGCGGGCTGCTCCTGGACGCGGGTCTCGAGGTCTGGTCCGCAAGCTATTTCCTTGGACTCGTCTCCCCAGCTCCGGAAGGCACCTTTCCGCGGCTGAGGTGTCCATAGAGCATCTAAATATAACCACTAATGTACTCTAACATATTGATCGCCCAGGCTTCTGATGGACTTGGGGTTCCTGTTCATGCGCCGCAGGCTGCGGCCGAGGACTA
>JACPAV010000041.1 GCA_016180645.1 Nitrospirota bacterium
GCCCATCCCCTCAGAATACGCACTAGCCCCTCGCCAAGCAAGGAATCCAGCTGTGATATACTCACCTTCACGCCGGATTCAGGTTAAGGCTCGGCTACACGTATGAAAATATACGTGATATGAATACGGCATTACATTTTCGACATAGTATACTAATTATTGGCTTGACGGGTTGTTGTTCATCCCCGAAACGTGGAGAATGGCAGCGTGGAGAATTTTCACGTCAGGATCGAACGTGGGCAGGCTCATTTCTGTTCGGGCCATTTTCTGATCTTTCCGAACGGTAGGTCCGAACCGATTCATGGCCACAACTACCGTGTTGAGGTGGAGGTGGCCGGCAAGCCCGGGCCCGGCGGATTGGTAGTCGATTTCCTCAAACTCATGCCGATCGTGCAGGCGGTTTGTCGAACTCTGGACAATCGGACGATTCTGCCCACCCGGAATCGACGTTTGAAGGTCCGGCGAGGCACCGGACGGATCGAGGCCACGATCGGACGCAAACGATACGAGTTGCCGGCATCGGATGTCGTTCTCTTGCCTCTGGAAAATTCCAGCTGCGAGCTCCTGGCCCAACACGTCGGTCGCGAGATCATCAAGCGCCTTCGGAGCGCCGTCGGCGTCCGGCGGCTGCACAGCCTCCGAGTATCGATCGAGGAGGCCCCCGGGGAGGTGGCCTCGTTCACCGGGAGATTTGCCGGATGACCGTGGAAACGGCCCCTGGCGTCGCGGCCTCCGTTGCGCGGCTGGAGGCGGACGGCGTCCGCGTCCTGTCGGCCTTCCAGGAGCCGTACAAGAACCGGATCCAATTTCTTGTGAGCCTGCCCATCGAGAAAGTCGTTCCCGCGCCGTTTCAGCGGGACATCTCGAAGCCGCACGTGGACAAGCTCAAGACAGTCATCAAGAAGGTGGGCCGATACCTTGACCCGATCCTGATCGTGCGCGCGGATGACGGCGGATATTGGACGCCCAACGGGGTGCACCGATGGGAGGCGATGAAATCGCTCGGAGCCCGGACGATCACCGGCATCCTGGTGGAAGGGGAGGAGATCTCCGAGTTCATTCTCGCCCTCAACACGGAGAAGACGCCGAACGTCCGCGACAAGGCGCTGGAGGTCATCCGGATGTACCGACGGATGTTGGAGAAGACTCCGCGCCGCAAAGAGAGCGAATTGGAGGACCGTTTCGAGGCGGCCTTTCTCATCACGTTGGGGCTGGTGTACGAACAAAAGCCCCGGTTCAGCGGATCCACCTATGCCCCCATTCTGAGAAAGGTGGACGCGTTTAGGGACAAGGGCTTGGAATCCGCCATGGGCGATCGAGAACAAATGCGGGACGAATTGGTGAGCGTGGATGCTCAGGTACAAGACATCGTCAAGAAGCTTCAATCTCGGGGATTCAAGTTTCCATACCTCAAAACGTTCGTTCTTTCGAAGTGCAATCCTTTCCACGGCAAGAGGAAACTGAAGGAGGAGTTCTTCCAGGTGATGGCCGCGCTCAGAAGGAACCTCGGTTCCTTTGACCCCGGATCGGTGCGTCGGGATCAGATTCTGGCGATGGCCGGAATCACCGCGGGAGCCGGGAGCACCGAATAAAAACCTATCTCCGTAGTCGTCGGAATCGCCCCTCCTCCCAGCCCTCTCCCGCTCGAGGGAGAGGGTGTCCGACGGAACGTCGCCTCGGATTGCTGGAAGCTCCTACACCCTCACTCGTCTCGTTATGCGGCCATCGTGGCCGCGACCAGTGGAAACGGGTACGGGTCTGATCCTCAGACCCGCCAACCCGGCTGGGCGGGGGCTTTGGAAGTTACATTGGACCGTAATTGCCTGAGCCAATCGTTGGATACCGGCTTGAACACCTGAAGAAAGAAGTCGAGCTTACTTGTGAGCTGCTTGGAGAATTTCTCGCAGTGGGCTTTCGCGATCCCCATGACTTTCTCCCATGAAGGGCCGAACAGGCCGATGACCTCCTTGTCGAAATAGGAGGCGGGAACGGGCTTGCCGCCGAAGACGAACATCCGGCCCTTGTCCGAGGCCTGGAAGGGGACCTTCTCGTCGGCGATACCCTCGGCGAGGAGTTTGGGGACATCCGGGGCGGGGATTTCGCCGGGCACGTCCGCTTCCAAATCCTTCCAAAGGGGCGCGTTCTTGATGATGGCCCCGTTCTTGAAGAGGGCAAAGTTCAAGGCGCGGTTGGCTGCCCAGCTCTTGGCGTCCGTGTCGGGCATGCCCAGCTTCAATGCCCGGGCGTACTGGAGCACGGCCATGATGTGAAAGGTACTCAGCTGCTCAGGCATGGGTTATCCGATTTCCAGCTGGCGAATACGCCATCCTGGCTTTCACTCTCCAGTACTGCACCGTCCTAGCGCGGTACTGGAGCACGGTCATGATGTGAAAGGTACTCAGCTGCTCAGGCACCTCGGTATACTAGTAGGCGGGATCGTGATGTCAAGCCATGAGAAAATGCCCCTAATCCGTAAACAAGCCTTCCTTCGGGCTGGGGATATTCCCCGTAGCGCCCGATTTTACATCGGGCGAAAAACGTCCGGCATGAAGCCGGACGCTACGAAGCCTTCCACCCGTTGCGTGCCCCCCCCCCGCGAGAGGGAAAGCGAGTTGTCTGCGGATTAAGGAAATGCCACCTGCCCGTTGCGAAGCCGCCGCAGGGGTGGGGTGTTTCCCCTGGGTATCTGGTGATTTCTGCTCATTTACTCAAGGAGTGACATCGGGTAATTAAGGGGCACAACAGGGGTTATTGTTGCAACGCGATGGCTCAAAGAGGGGTTCAATTGAGTGAAATGCCGGAGGTGAGGGATGAACTGCTGGAACGCGGTCCCTCCGCCGCCGGAACCGTCGCCCGCGCCAGGGAAACCGTCGAAATTTCCAAGTTTCTGGAAGCGTGTCTGCCGGGACGGGCGATGGGAAAGGTCCGCGACGCGTTGCAAGTGTTCTGTTCCAGTCCGCTCCTCACGAATCTGCTCGTGACGGGAAATCCAGGCACGGGCAAAAGTCACCTCGCGGGCATCGTGGCCGCCGCCTTGCGGTGGGAGACGTTGCCCCCGCCGGAGCGGGGCGCCATTTCGGGGCGGCCGATCAGCATCGAGGTCCTGAGCGAGAAGTCGGTCGGTCGCATCGAACTGCCGGGGATTCAGGACACCCTGATCGAGAGCGAGCTGTTCGGCTACCGGAGAGGTGCGTTCACGGGCGCGCACCAGGACAAGGTGGGGCTGCTGTCCACGAGCTACGAAGTGATTCTCCTGGATGAGATTGGCGACGCGAGCCCCTCCATGCAGGCCAAGCTGCTTCGCCTCGCCCAGGATCACCGCTTCCGACCGATCGGCGCCTCTATGGACACGGAGTTTACGTATGAGGGCAAGCTCGTTTTTGCCACGAACAAAGATCTGAATCGGTTGGTTCGCGAAGGACGGTTCCGGGAAGATCTGCTGCACCGGCTGAGCCTGATCCACGTGCAACTGCCGGATCTTCGAGAAGACCCGGACTATCTCCGGTTTTCCATTGAGGTCATGCTGATGAAAATTGGCCGGGAGGCCTGCAACGGGAATGGCAACGGAAACGGCCGGGCGAACGGCAATGGGAAGAACCATGGGAACGGCGGCAACGGTGCGGAGATCGTTCTTTCACCGGAGGATGAAGCCTGGGCGATGAAGTATTCCTGGCCGGGCAATTTCAGGGAGTTGGAGGGCGCGTTCCGGAGATGGATCGCGTTGGGACATGCGCCGGGCGGACTGCGGAAATCTGCGGAGGCATCCATGTTAACGCTCCCCGGGCCGATCGCGGAGGGCGCGTCCTTCGGGGATTTCCGCAAGGCGCTCTTCGGCCGGGTGGATGAGTTCCTGTACGACGAGATTCGCAGGATCGACGAGCAGACGTTCCACCGAATCTTTCCAGAATCGAGTCGACCCTCGGCTCTGCGTGTCGTCCGAAGGGGCCTTTCACGAAGCCGCGCGGAAGAAGAGTAAATTCGTCAAGCGCCGGTCCAGTCCGGCGGATGCCTCACGGGGCATCCAGATTTTGGACCTGCACGGGCGTGGCGGCGTCGAATTCCGATCCGTCCCCAAGCTGACCGAACCGATTCGATCCCCAGCAGTAGATCTTCCCGTCGGCCATCATGGCGCAACTGTGATCGGACCCGGTCGTAACCGCCACGACGCCGGAGAGCGATGCGACGGGGACCGGTTCGAAGCGGCTCTCACTCGTCCCATCGCCCAGTTGCCCGCTCAGGTTCAGGCCGAAACAGCGGATGGTGCCGTCCGCGATCAGGACGCAAGTGTGATGGTCGCCCGTGGTGACCGCCACCCCTCCGGAGAGGGACGAGGCGGCGATGGGGATGCCGGGACTGGCGGACTCCCCGAAGCCGAGCTGGCCGTCCGCGCCGCGACCCCAGCATTTCACCGTACCGTCCGAGATCAGCGCGCAGGTGTGATACAGGCCGGCGGAAATGGAGACGGCGTTCGACAGGGATGTGACGTCGCTGGGCGAGCCCCGGTTCACCGTGGTCCCATCGCCGAGTTGGAAATTGTCGTTGAACCCCCAGCATTGCGCGCGGCCGTCCGAGAGCAAAGCGCAGGTGTGCCCGCTGCCCCCGGTGAGACCGGTGGCCCCGGTCAATCCCGATACCGTGACCGGCGTGGCGGCGTCCATCGTGGTGCCGTCGCCCAATTCCCCGGTGTAGTTTCGTCCCCAGCATTTGGCCGTGCCGTCCGCCAGGACCGCGCAGCTATGGTTCAGACCTCCGGCCACGGATACGGCGTTCGTGAGGGTGGAGACGGCAACGGGCGTCAATCGATTGAAGCCGGTTCCGTCGCCCACCTGGCCGCTGTAGTTCGCCCCCCAGCACTTCACCGTGCCGTCGGCCATCGCCGCACAGGTGTGATAGATCCCTCCGGTCAGGCCCACGGCGTCCGACAGAAACGCCACGGACTCCGCAGTGGGTTTGCCGGACATCGAACCGTTCCCCAATTGTCCAAACTGATTTCGCCCCCAGCACTTGGCGGACCGGTCGGAGAGGAGGACGCAGGAGTGATACATCAGATGGCCGGCCAGGGACTCGCGGAGAGGACGCGGTTGGAGAGCGCCGGAGGAGGGGGTGGAGTCTTGCACGCGGCGGGCGAGAATTCCGATGGGACCGACCAGGTTCTCCACGGAGACAGGTCCGAGGCGGGTGAGCCGCGTCCCGTCTCCCACCTGGCCGAACGAGGAATCTCCCCAACATTTCGTGACGCCGCCCGATACCAACGCGCAGGTATGCAATGAGCCGGCGGCAATCATGATCACGCGATCCAGGCCGGAGATGACTTCGGGCGAGGAGGCATGGGCCCCGGTGCCGTTTGCGAGCTGACCCTCCGCGCCGCGCCCCCAACAGGCCACGGTGCCGTTCGCGAGGAGGGCGCATGTATGATGCGTTCCTCCGGTGACAGACAGTGTGTTTGAGAGGAGGGAGACGGCCGCCGGGGCGAGCCGATTGACGGTGGTCCCATCCCCGAGCTGACGGTTGATGTTGAGTCCCCAGCATTTCGTGGATCCGTCGGCCAGGATGGTGCACGTGTGGGCGGCGCCGGCGGCGGCGGCCACGACGCCCACGAGGGAGGAAACGGCAACGGGCACAGGGCGGCTCACGGTGGTCCCGTCGCCGAGTTGCCCAAAGAGATTGGCGCCCCAGCACCGCATGATGCCGTCCGACAACACAGCGCAGGAGTGATCGCTCCCTGTGGCTACCGATACGGCGTTGGAGAGCGACGTGACGGCCACGGGAGTCAGGCTGCTCACCGTGGTGCCGTCACCGAGCTGGCCGTAAGTGTTGGCGCCCCAGCAGTGAACCGAACCTCCGGCGATGAGCGCGCAGGAATGGGCGGTGCCTCCGGAGACCCCCACGGCGTTGGAAAGACCGGTCACTCTCTTTGGCGTCGGGCTGTCGGCGGTCGATCCATCTCCGAGTTGGCCGAAGAAGTTTGATCCCCAGCATCGGACCGACCCATCGGGCATGAGGGCGCAGGTATGGAGGAGCCCTTGCGAGAGAGAGACGATTCCGGAGAGCGAAGTGACCAGGACGGGCATGGGTTGGCTCGTGGCGGCTTCCGCGCCGATCTGGCCACGGTCGTTTCTTCCCCAGCATTTGACGCGGCCGCCGGGAATAAGAGCGCAGGCATGGTCACCGGCGTGGGTGAAAACGGCCTCCGCGTGGGTTCCCCAGGTGCTGGCTGTTCTCCGAACGTCATTGAGATCGAAATTTCCGGCCTCGTCCATGGCCCGCACGATGTAGGAATAGCGGGCGCCGATGACGAGGGACTGGCCGCCGCAGTTGCCGCCCTGATCGCTGAAGGCCGTGGCTCCCGGGTCCGTCAAACAGGTGGGCGCGAACACGGAACAGCCGTCGGCCGTGGTGGACCGGCAGATGGCGTAGCGGAGGTCACCTTGAGCCGTGAGGTTGTCTGTGGCGGGGCTCCAGGAGAGATCAATCTGGGTGGTGGATTCGGGCGCGATCGTGGATAGGCCCGCGAAGGCCGGAGGTGTGGGATCGGGGATGAGGCCGTCCGATACGGTGATCGGGCTCGTGTTTCCGGCTTTGTCCCGCGCGCGGACGTGGACGAAATAGCGGGATCCCTCCGTCAGGAAGAGCGCCGTGCGGGTCAACGACGTAACGTTTCCGAGGCGCTGAAAGGTGAAGTCGATGCCCACACAGACCCCCGGGGAGCTCGAATTCGAAACGCAGGCCTCATAGGTGTCCAACCCGGATCCCGCATCGATGGAAGCGGGCCAATTGGCCTCGAGCGCGAACGAGGAGGACTGGATGTCAATGTCGGGGCCCGTGCCGTCGTTGACCACGGGAAGCGTGGAGGGGGCTTGCGTGTCGGTCCTGGCGGTGGAGGCTGAGGCATACAGGGAGTGTTGACCGGCGCCGTCGTACACGATGAGTTGGTACTGGAGACAGGTGGAGGTGGCGGCGGAGCTGTCGACGTACGGGGACGTTCGTGGGTTCATGGCGAGTGTGACGTAGGGTCCATAGGCCGAGCAGATATTGTCCTTCAGGGCCGACGTGCGTCGCTGGAGTACGGTTTGGATGATGCCGGTCCCGATGTCCGTGCCTGTGGAAAACGTGATGGGGATGCTGAGCACTTTGTAGTATCCGTCCGTGAAACTGATCGAGCCGGCGGATGGAGGCGAAATGTCATTGGAGACCTGAGTGGCGGCGGATTGATTTCCAGCCGCATCGGTGGCCGTGAGGTAGAGGGTGCCGAACTCGTTGTCGCCGATGGGGAACTCGCTGAATGAGCCGTCGGCGGAGGCCGTGCGGGTGCGGATGAGGGTGGTGAGAAGGCCGTCGGCCCAGGCCTTCAGAATGGAGTTTCCTTCGACGGCCCCGTCCTCCCCTTGGAGCGTGTCGGTGGTTCCCGGTGCATTCCGGCCGACCAGTATTCGCTGGCGGTCCGGCGGCGCGGGGGCGAGACTGTCCACCGTCCACGAATGCGAGATGGGATCCTCCACGCGGCCGCTAGGGCCGATCGCGCGAACCTGGAGGAGGTGAGGGCCGGAGGCCAAATCTTTGACGACATAGGGCGACGTACAGGGCACGTACGGTCCGCCGTCGAGCGAACATTCGTAGCGGAGGTTCACGGTGGACGATCCGAAGGTGAACGTGACCCTGTTCGCCTGCGTGAGGGGCGGCGGTCCGATGTCGATCTTCGTGTCGAACGGCCGGTCGGAGCCCGTGGGAATGTCGGGTGTGGGTTCGCCGGTCGTCGACCACGAATACACGATGGGGAGTGAAGATGTTCCGTTGACGTCCATCGCGCGGACGGAGAAGGCGTGGTCCCCCGGCGGAAGGTCGGAGAGCGTGTAGGGGGAAGAACAGGCGCGGAAGGGGAGCCCGTCCCACGAGCAACTCCAGAGGCAGACGGAATCGCAGGCGAAACTGAAGGTGGCCGTGGCGCCGGTTCCCGACGGGGGGGTCTGCGTGTACTGGGCAATCGGCTCGACGGTGGAAAAGATGGGGGTTGCTGTGGATGCGTGTCCAACCATGAAAAACAGCAGGGCGCCGGCGGGCCCCTCCTCACCGCGGGAATCCTTGGCGCGCACCCGGAATTCGTGGAGGCCGGGCGATAGGTCGTTCCATGCGTAGGGCGCGTCGCAGGGGGCGAACGCCTCTCCGTCTTTTGAGCATTCGAAGAGGCAGGACTGGATGCGGTCGCAGCCAAAATTCAGGAAGATGCGAGTGGAGGAGAGAGTCCTGCCGGTTGCGCAGGACTCGTCCGTCGGTGATTCACAGAGGAACGGGGTGACGAAGGGCACGGTCAACGCGTCAGGATCGACCGTCAATGGGACGGATGCGCCGGTGTTGGATTGCAGTTGCTGGGAGAGCGATTGAGCGGCTGTCTGAAGGTGAGGGCTAAGCATTGAGGCGATGTTTGAGATGCGCTCGTCCGATCCGGGTCCGGCCGGCTTCACGGGATCGAGGCCAAGCTCGGGAGTCCTCTCCCGGGCAAAGGCCTGAACGAGGTTCGGGACTCCCGAGCTGTTGTTGGATGGAAGGTTGACATTCGCCAAGACCATGGAGGCCGCGGCCAGGGGATCGGTCGAATGCATGGGAACGGCGGCGCTTGCCTCCACGAGCGGAAGGGCGGCATCGTCGGGATGCGTCAGGACGGATGAGAAGATGTGGGAGCCATCCGGCAGCGGAATGGGCAGGGGGACCCGAATCCGGAATTCGAGACTTGGGTCGGATGCCGGCACATCGGGGGAAGGAGGTTCGATTCGCAGCGGATCGAGGAACCGGCGGTGCATCGGTGCGCCAAGGATGGGTTCCGGCGCGATCATCGCACGCGCGGGTGCTCGCAGCCGGGGCACGATCTCGCCCGGCACTTGGCGGACGAGGGTCTCGCCGTCGACGCCGAGGTCCGCCGAAGAGACACGCAGACCGAATGCCATGGCGGCCTGTTCAGGGGTGAGAGGAACAGCCAGCTCGATATTCTGTTGGGTCCACGGAAATTGATTTTCGCAGGTACAGGAACGTTGCGCGCACGCGGGGAGAATCAGCGAGAGGGCGAAGAGACGGACGCGTTTTCCGATCTGCCCTGCATGGAATCGACGGGGCGAATTCATGGCACTCCTCCTTCGTTTCATGGCTTCCTGTTGGGAATAAGAGCAACGGATGTGCCATCACCACGGCGCCATGCGTGAAGTAATAATCGAGTGCTAATAGTAGGTTTGCGAAGATCATTTTTGATGAAAAATATTTCAGTTGGCGCATGGTTCTGTTTGTCTTTTTCAGCGACAGATCTGTTCGCTCCCGAGCTATCGTAGATAGTGGGTTCTATTGGATAACGCGTTAGACCGGTAGGCGCAGGCTTCAGCCTGCGTCCAAAGACGCACCCATAAAGGGTGCGCCTACCAAGAAATCCCCCTCGCGGGTAACGATGGGGGGGGTCGAACCGAGCCCCGAAGGGAGGAAGGGATCGTGTCGGACTGGGATCAATGCCGTTGAGGCCGAGCTTCGATAGCGGCAATCGAGGGCTCTTACAGGCCGGTGGGTCAGGGAAGGCTCTGAACGGCTACGGGTGTGAGTCGATCGATGGTGGTGGAGTCGCCGAGCCCGCCGTAGACGTTGCGGCCCCAACACCTGACCGTGCCATCCGAGAGGATCGCGCAGGTGTGGTCGGCTCCGGCCGTCGCGGCCACGGCGCTGCTGAGACTGGAAACCGAGATGGGTGTGGATTTGTCCGCGGTCGTCCCATCGCCAAGCTGGCCGAAAGTGTTGTCGCCCCAGCATGTGATCGAGCCGCCGGAAAGGACGGCGCACGAATGGCTCCCGCCTGCGGTGGCGGCCACGGCGCCCGTCAGCGTCGAAACGGCGACCGGGGTGGGCCGATTGGTCGAGCCTCCATCCCCGATGCGTCCGTCGGCGCCGCGTCCCCAGCACCGCACCGTTCCGTCGGCGATCAGCGCACATGAATGATAGAGGCCGGCGGCCAAGGCCACGGCATCGGTGAGGGTGGACACGACCACCGGTGTGGACTTGTTATTTGTGCTGCCATCGCCCAGTTGGCCGTTGTCGTTGAGCCCCCAGCACGAAACGGTGCCATTGGCGGTCAGCGCGCAGGCGTGGCTGCCGCCACCGAGAACGGCAACGGCGCTCGTCAGTGTAGAGACGGTCGTCGGCGTGCTGCGGTCCGTGGTCGATCCGTCGCCGAGCTGGCCGGAGCTGTTTCGGCCCCAGCACCGGACCGTGCCATCGGAGACGGCCGCGCAGGTGTGAAAATTGCCCCCCGAGAGCGCGGTCGCGCCGGTCAGCGAGGAGACGGTTATCGGCGTTGTTTTTCCCGCTGCCGAGCCGTCCCCCAACTGACCGTTGTTATTTAGTCCCCAGCACCTGGCGGTTCCATCGGAGACCAGCGCGCAGGTGTGGTAATTTCCTTCGGTGATGGAGAGCGCGCCGGTGAGGCTGGAAACGGAGACCGGGACGAGCTTGTCCGCCGTGGATCCATCGCCGAGTTGTCCGTAGAGATTGTATCCCCAGCATTTGACGCGCCCGTCCGACACGAGCGCGCAGGTGTGATACGTCAAGTGCGCGGAGAGTCCCTCCCGGTTGGGGCGTTGGTGCGCGCCGATCCAGGCCGGAGTAGCGTCGTGCGGACTCCGCGCGAGCACGCTCATGGGTCCGCCGAGACCGGACACGGCGACAGGGGTGCTGCGGTCGACGCTGGTCCCATCTCCCAACTGACCTGCGGGGTTGTACCCCCAACATCGGGTCGCGCCGTCCGCAAGAAGAGCGCAATTGTGGAACGTGCCGGTGGTGATCCGAACCGCGCTGGTGATGGAAGAGACGGTGACGGGGGTGGCCGATGCCCCCGTAGCACCATTCCCCAACTGGCCCTCGCCCCCGCGGCCCCAGCACCTGATGGTGCCGTCCGAGACCAGGGCGCATGAATGAGAGTTGCCTCCCGTGACCGAGACAGCGCCGGACAGGGTGGAAACGGCGACAGGAGTCGACTTGTCCACCGTCGTCCCATCCCCGAGTTGGCGGTTGTTGTTCAATCCCCAACACAGGGCGGATCCGTCCGACACCGTGGCGCAGGTGTGAGTGCCGCCCGCCGCGACGGTGAGTACGCCGGAGAGTGTCGAAACCGCCGTGGGTACGTTCTTGTCCGTGGTCGAGCCGTCGCCGAGTTGTCCCTTGGTGTTCACCCCCCAGCAGTGCGCGGCGCCGTCCGACAAGAGGGCACACGTATGATCGCTGCCGCCCGTGAGGGCAACCGCTTGCGTGAGGGTGGAAACGGCGATGGGGGTCAACTTGTTGATGGAAGTTCCGTCGCCGAGGTCGCCGAAGAAATTGGCTCCCCAGCATCGGGCGGTTCCATCGGAGACCAGCGCGCACACATGGTAGCCCCCGCCCGCGAGAGCGACGGCCCCGGTAAGT
This sequence comes from Nitrospirota bacterium, assembly GCA_016180645.1. NCBI lineage: Bacteria > Pseudomonadati > Nitrospirota > Nitrospirota bacterium. The sequence goes on from JACPAV010000041.1 coordinate 11,428, forward strand.
GTCGAGACGGCGACCGGCGTGGACTTGCTCACCGAGGTGCCATCGCCGAGCTGCCCGTACTGGTTCCGTCCCCAGCATCGGGCCGTGCCGTCCAGCATCAATGCGCAGGTGTGCATGTACCCGCCGGTCAAGGACACCGCGTTGGAGAGGGAACTGACCATGACCGGCGCAAAACTGTTGAGCGTTGTCCCGTCGCCGAGTTGCCCGTTGGACCCGGTTCCCCAGCACCGGACGGAACCGTCGCCGGCCAGGGCGCAGGAATGTTCCCCGAGGTGGGCCGAGACCGCGTTCATGACGGGTCCCCAGGTGATGGCGGACATTTCCGTGGCGTTCGAGTCCGAATTTCCGGCCTCATCCTTGGCGCGGACGACGAAGTAGTATCGAGTGGCCTGCGTCAGCCCGGTCATGGACATCGAGATTGTACCGGCTGTCGTTGTGGCGGTGGCCGTGAAACCCGCGGCGCAGGAGCCGGATGCGGTGGATTGGCAGATGTCATAGACGATGGCGCCACCGCTACTCACGTTGTCCGTGGCTGCGGTCCACGCAAGATCGATCCGGTTGGTGGAGATGGGTACGGCTGTGGCAGCCCCGGCGAAGCTGGGAGGGGTGGCATCGGCTTTCACGCCGTCCGAGACGGTGGTGGCCGTGTAGTGTCCCGCGTTGTCCTTCACTCGGACGTGCACGTAGTAAACCGTTCCCTCGGCAAGGGCCAAAGGAGTGCGGGTGAAGGAGGTGACGTTTCCGAGCTGTTGGTATGCGGAATCGATTCCGGCGCACACCCCGGGCGTTGTGGACGTGGATAGACAATATTCGTAGCGCTCTACGCCGGAGGCGGGATCGGTGGAAGCGGCCCAGTTGGCGCTCAGAGAAATGGTCGTGGCCTGAATATCGATATCCCCTCCGGTCCCATCGTTCACGGCGGCGAGGGTGGACGGGGCCTCCGAATCGACCCTGGCCGTGGCGGAGGAGGTGTATTCGGCGGTCTGGCCGGCGGCATCGGAAACCACGAGTCGATACTGATAGCAGGATCCCGAGGCGACCGACGTATCCGTGTAGGGCGAAGGGGGCGGGTTTGTGGAGATCGTGGCGTAGGCGCCGTACGAGGAGCACGTCCCCGCGGCGAGCGATGCCGTCCGACGCTCGATGAGTGATTGGAGGATGCCGGTTCCAGAATCCGTCCCGAGATTGAACGTGACCGGGATTGAGAGTGTCTTGTAGTAGCCATCGGTATGGCTGATCGAGCCGTTCGTCGGTGGCGCGGTGTCGTTCGTCACCGTGCTGGCCTTGGATTGGTTTCCGGCGGCATCCGTGGCCGTGAGGTACACTGTGGAAAGCGCATTGTCTCCAAGGGAGATGGCCGCAAAACTTCCGTCACCCTCCGCGCTCCGCGATTGAATCAGCATGGTGAGGAGGCCGTCGGCCCAGGCCTTCACGATGGCGTTAGCTTCGACCGCGCCCCCTGCTCCGTTGACGGTATCGCTTGTACCGGGGGCATTCTGAGCAACCGTCAGCTTCGCAGGGTCCGGCGCGGCGGGAGCGAGGTTGTCGACTGTCCACGCATGGGAGACCGGCGTCGGGCTGACCTCTCCGTTCGAAGCGATGGAGCGGACCTGGAGCACGTGCAGGCCCGGCGACAAGCCGGTGACCACGTACGGCGAGGCGCACGGGAGGTAGGGTCCCCCGTCAAGGGAGCATTCAAGATCGAGGTCAGTGGAGACCTCGAAAGAAAATGTGGCGCTGGTGAGCGGCGTGAGAGCCGGAGGAGCCTGGTTGATTTGGGGGGGGTCGGCCGATGGAGCCGGGGATGATGAATTCGAGGGGACGTTCGAACCCGCGACGCTCCAGGCGTGAGTGATCGCCGATGCGCTTGTGCCGTTCGTGTCCGTCGCGCGAACGGAAAAGGCGTGGCCTCCGGAAGCAAGGTTGCTCAGCACGTAAGGGGGCGAACACGCTCTGAACGGGAGCCCGTCCCACGAGCAGCTCCAGAGGCAAACGGTATCGCAGGTGAATCGGAACGTGACCGTCGCCTCACTTTCTGAGGATGGAGTCTGTGTGAATTGGGGCAGGGGGCCGGCGTCCGCCGAGATGGACCGCCGGGTGTCCGGCGCATTTTGCGTGAAGAAGGTGAGAGTGCTGGCGGGGCCCTCCCTTCCCTTTGTGTCCCGAGCGTGGACGGAGAATTGGTGGACACCGGGGGTCAATTCGGCCCAAAGGAGAGGAGCATCGCAGGAAGCGAAGGCCCCATCGTCTTTCGCGCATTCGAAAGAGCAGGCCTCGACTCGATCGCATCCGAAGTTGAAGAGAACGGTGGTTGCCGAGAGTGTCTTTCCAGAGCCGCACGGCTCGTTGGCCGGCACTTCGCACAGCAGCGAGGTGACCGACGGTGCGGCCAGCGCAGTGGGGTCGACCACGAGAACCACCGGCGCCTCCTGGGCGTCGAGGAGGATCTGCGCGACGGCGGTGGCGGAGGCTTCCAGGTGAGGAGACAGCGTGGCGACGATATTCGTGATGTGTTCGTCGGAGAGAGGGGCGGCCGGCCGGGACGGGTCAAGGCCGAGTTCCGGCGCCTTGGCCTGCGCAAAGGCTTGGACGAGGTTGGGTAGCCCCGCCGTGTTGCCGGAAGGGAGAGAGACGTGCTCAAGGAACAGTGAGGACTCCTCCGGTTGTCCGTCCGAGGGAATGGAAAACGTGGCGCTGGCCTCCACGAGAGCAATCGAGGGATCGGAGGGAAGGAGGAGAATGGCGAAAAACAAATGCCGGCCTTCCGTGAGTCGGTCAGGGAGGTTCAGACGAGTGCGGAACGCGGGATTCCCGGTCGGCGGGGACTCCTGGGGCGCCTCGGTTTGGCGTCGCGGCGCCAGGAAGGCAAAGCCGCCCCGCGATTGGCCGGATGCCAGCCATGGAAGGTGCGGTACCCCGACCTCCGGGCCGGCCACGATGGGAGGCCACGGAAGGCGGGGTGCCACCAAGCGGGGCGGCGCGCCGGGCACCGGATCGGGGGCGCCGATCGCGCGGACGCGTCCATGAAGCGTCGAGGTAATTTGTCCCGGCACGGAGCGGCCGACGATGCGATTGTCCACGCCCACGTGCGCTTGGACCACCTGGATGCCGCCGACCATGGCCGCCTGCTCCGCGGTGAGAGGGATGACGAGGTCCACCTCGCCCTCGGCCGATTCACGCGGTGGTGAACCGCCGTTCTCACAGGAACAGGACCGACCGGCGCACGCCGGTAGAATCAGGCACAGGGCGAACAGCAGGACTTTTTGCATGGCGCTACTTCCGCACGGCGGGAGCCGCCCCGAGGGCCGCCCGGAATTCTTCAACGAGACGGCCGTCGAGCCAACCGATGCTTGCCTCCAGATCGAGCTCCTCCAGTGCCTCGTCATGGCTGAGGGCACGGCGGTACGGTCGATCGCTGGTCAGGGCATCATAAATATCGGCGATGGTGGTGACCCGCGCCACAAGGGGAATGGCCTCTCCGGAGATGCCTGCGGGATACCCGGAACCGTCGTAGCGTTCGTGATGGTGGTAGACGACGTCGAGCGTGAAAGCGAGAGACTTGAGATGCCGGATGAGATCTCGCCCGACCCGGGGATGGGTCTTGATCGTGTCGAACTCCTCAGGGGTCAGGCGATCGGTTTTCAGGAGCACGCGGTCCGGAACGGCGATCTTGCCGAGGTCGTGGAAGAAACCGCCGCGACGGACGGCAATGAGATCCGTTTCATCCATCCCGATGGCCTCTGCCAGGAGCCCGGCGTAGTAGGATACGCGGAAGCTGTGACCGGCAGTGTACGGGTCGCGGGCGTCTACCGTTCGGGCGAGAGTCACGACCAGGCTTTCCGATTCCGGAGACTCGGCGGTGATGCTCTTGAGATGAACGAGGGCCTGAACACGGTTCAGGAGTTTCTCCGGATCCATCACGGTGGACATGAGGTGGGTCATGCCATCGTCCAAGTCCTTGAGGCGTGCGGGAGCCAGGGCGTCATCCGTGAGCAACAACACGGGGAGCAGCCGGGTAAGCGCCTCGGCCCTCAAATGTTCAAGGAACCCTGTGCCGCCCGATCCGGGCAGGTGGGCGCCGAGGATCACCAGATCGGTGGGATGACTCCAGAGACGATCCACGGCTTGCTCTACTGAACGGGCCGACCGAACGACATAGCCGGCTTCCGCGAGCAGATAGACCAACCTTTCGCTGGACGATCCGTTTCCGGGATCCACGATCAGGACATGGCCTCCGGAATCGGCGCCAGGACGGCTGGCCATGCCCTGAGGGCCATGGATGGCCACGGTGGGTGCACCGAAGGCCGGGAAGGGGGTGCGCGGGTGAATGGAAGCTGTGGCGCCGTTCATGGGCTTACCGACGGCTCCACGATCTACATATCATGTAATCCGAGTATATCGTGCTATTCATGTTAGACGTGGATAAGCAAGATGCAGGCCATCGGAGCCATCTGGTGTGCGTTGATTAATTAAATGTAATTGCAACATGTTGGCTTGGACAGCCCATGTGGAAGAGTTTCCGGTCGGGATCAGCGGACCGAAGAGTCCGCTAGGTGGACGATGTCGCGGGATTCTTGGCTGGAGTCGGATGGAACTGTTCGTCGATGGGGTGGGGCCTGGCGGGAGGGCGGCAACATCTCTCCGGGCGCGGATGCGGGTGGTTATTCCATCAATCCTTCAACGCAGTGCCAGGAGGCGGAGGAGGCCGTCGAGGATGGTGTAGGGGTGGGGCGGGCAGCCGGGGATGTAGAGATCGACGGGGACGGTGGAATCGGCTCCATTCCGGGCTTCCGGATGGCTGACGTAGGGTCCGCCGGAAATGGCACACGCGCCGACGGCGATGACGATGCGTGGCTCGGGCACGGCGTCGAAGGTTTTCTTCAGGGCCCGTTCCATATTCTTCGTCACGGGACCGGTGATGAGGAGTCCGTCGGCGTGACGAGGCGAGGCGACGAACTGGATTCCGAATCGCCCCAGATCGAAGACGACCGTATTCAAAACGTTTACATCCGCCTCGCAGGCGTTGCACCCGCCGGCGCTCACTTGCCGAAGTTTGAGGGACCGGCCAAGCAGTTTCTTCAGCCGTGCATCCAGCGCCTCGGCCAATCGAAGTGTCTTGCCGTCGGAGAGTAGGTCTTCCCTCCGGCGCACGGCCATGCGGTAGTCGCGGGTGGCGGTGACCGCTCCCTCGGGGCAGGCGCGGACGCATTCGGAGCAAAACAGACAGCGGCCGAAATCGATCTTGGTTTTGGCTTCTCCGACTTTGGGCGAAATCGCGTCTGTCGGACAGGCCGCGGCACAGTCCATGCAATCGGATCGACACCGGTCTGAGTCCACGGTGAGACGGCCGACGAACCGGTCCGGCATTTCAGGCTCCGACTTCGGGAAGTCCACGGTGCGGAACCCCTGTTGAATTCTGGCACGGAGAACTCGAATCACGTCAGCCTCACAAATCGTGTCCGCAATAGGAAAGATTGAAACTCTTGTTGCAGAGTGGGAAGTCGGAGATCTGCATTCCGCGCAGCGCCATCGCGAGGCCGGTCCAGTTGTGAAAGGACGGATCGACCATCTTGTACCGGCTGAAACGACCCCGTTCATCGGTCGAAGCCACGTGGCAGATTTCACCCCGCCACCCTTCGACCAGAGACACGGCGACGGCATTCGGCTTCAGCGGGCCGACGGTGGACTCAAGCGATCCCTCGGGTAGACGGTTCAACTGTGTCCGGACGAATTCAGCCGACTCGAGGATCTCCAGCCATCGGACGTGGGCGCGGGCGAAGATGTCGCCGGTCGGCCACGTGGAAGCGGTGGTTTCCTTCCAGGCCGACGGATCGATTGGGAACTCCCTTCTCACATCCCGTTCGATTCCACATGCGCGGGCGGCGACTCCGACCAGGCCCAGATCCAAGGCCGTCTCACGGGAAATGACACCGGTCCCATTGAAGCGATCGGTGACGAGATGGGATTTCCACATCGGTTGTCCCGCGCTCTGAACATCCTTCATCGCGTCGTCCAATCGATTCAGAATCGAGCGGACTCGTTCTGGCTCAACCTCGTGCCGGACTCCGCCGGGGCGGACGAGTCCGCGGCCAAACCGATTTCCGCAGAGCGAGGCGGTGAGGTTCAGAAAATCTCCACGGAGCCGCCCGAAGTAGGATGCCGGTGGAAGGTAACCGATGTCGTTGGCCAATGCGCCAAGGTCGCCCACGTGATTGGCGAGCCTTTCAAGCTCGATCGCGATGGCGCGGATCGCGAGCGCACGTGGAGAGGGGGCGCTTCCGGAGAGTGTTTCGACGATCTGAGCGTAGGCGGTCGCGTGCCCGATGGTCGTATCGCCCGCGGCCGTTTCCATGAGGTGGATCGTTCGCTTGTTCGGCCCTCCGATGAGGGCTCGCTCCACGCCACGGTGCTGGAAGCCGAGGGCGATCTCGAGGTGGAAGACTTTTTCGCCGTGGCACTGGAACCGAAAATGCCCCGGTTCGATGATCCCGGCGTGGACCGGTCCAACGGCGACCTCGTGGACTTCTTCGCCCTCCACTCGGAAGAAAGACGTAACCGCCGGGATCAGTTCGCTTCCGGAACCGCGGCTCAACACATCTTCACGTTCGTCGAACGGGTGATGGAAACGAACGGGCTTCAGCCACGGATGCCCCACGGGCCGAATCCCGAACTGCTCCGCAATCTCCCGTTCGAACAGTTGGACTTGAGGACAGTCCGGCGTGATGGAATCGACCTCGGCTCTTACGTCAGTCACGGCCAGATCGAGTCGCTGCGATTTCGGGCGGGCCAGAAGAACGGTGAGGAGAATTCCGTCTCCTGGGCCGGGGGTGCCGAAGAACGCCACGACCCTCGACCCGGATTTGACGCTATCGATCACCGTCGATCGAAAAACCTCCGGGACGAGCCGGGGGATTTCCTTCGTGGCGATCCTACCGCCGTTGGAATCGCCTGCGAGCGACGGCTCACTCATGGTTGGCCGCTCACACCTTCAAGGGCTTCCGGGTGTTCTGCGGGGGGAATTTCCGAAACTACCTGCGGGATCACGGCACCGGATGCCTCGTTCAAGTCTCCCACGGGGCTTACGATGGCGGCGGCTTGTTCCAGCATCGAGCGAGCGCCCGCGGGCATCCATATTCCCAGGATGAGGAGAAAACCGAGGGGCGCCCAGATGAGGAATCTCGCCGTCCCGCCTGATGTGTCAGGATGCGCTCTGTCTCGTTTCCCGGCCCACACCACCGGAAGGACCAATCGCAACGCCCCGGTTAGGACGATGAACAGACCGACGAGGAGCGCCGCAAGTGGGGCCCATGCACGTTGATCGACGGCGGCGCGCGCGACCTGAAATTCGCTCATGAACGTGGCGAACGGCGCGAGGCCGACGAGTGCGAGCAGCGCGGCGTAGAGGCCCGTTCCCCACGCCGGCACATCGCGCGAGGCCCCGGCCAGGCGGTCCAAATCGTACGATCCGTGTTCCTGCCCGAGACGGCCGGCCGAGAAGAACGCGACGCACTTGCCCAAGGAGTGATTGAGAGTGTGGAACATCGCCGCAAACGCGCCGGCAGGTCCCAGCCCGAGCCCCAACGCGATGATTCCAATGTGCTCCACGCTGCTGTAGGCGAGGAGGCGTTTCACGTCCTGTTGGGTGACGATGAACACCGCCGCGACGGCGATGGAGAAGCTGCCGAAGAAGATGAGAACCTGGTGGGACCAGCCCGCGTGTCCCGTCGCCCCTTCCACAATGGGGAGATATCTTGCAATGCAATAAAGTGCGGTGCTGAGGAGAAAGCCCGAGAACATGGCGGAAACCGGGGCCGGGGCCTGGCTGTGTGCATCGGGGAGCCAGCCGTGGAGGGGTGCGATCCCGGCTTTCGTTCCGTAGCCAACCAGCAGGAATAGGAAGGCGACTTTGATCGGGGTTGGGCTGAGGGCGGCCGAGTGCGCCACGAGATCGGTCCACAGGAGGCTCTGGGACGCTCCCATGTCCACCCCCCGGGCCGAAGTGCCGACCAACAGAGTGCCCATGAAGGCGAAGGCGACGCCGACCGAACACATGACGAGGTACTTCCACATGGCTTCGAGCGAAGCGGAGGTTCGGTTTAGGCTGATCAGAAAGGCCGTCATGAGCGTGGTCGCCTCCAAGCCCACCCACATCAGGCCGAGGTTGTTGGAGGTCAGAACCAGCGTAATGGCCGTGAGGGCGCCGAGCCACAGCGCTCCGAACTGGCGGGCGCGACGAAGGGGAAATTCATTCCTCCCGATGGCCGCGTGGAAGTAGAGGCGGGCGTAGACCGAGCTGAGGAGGAACACCGCCGACAGAATCATGTGGTGAAACGCGGAAAGGGCGTCAATCCGCAACCAACCGCCGGGCGTTGCGAGTGGTCCCCCTGAAAATACGGTGCAGGCCACGCCGCAAGCCGCCGCGGCAAACACGGCCACGACGCCGGCCACCCACCCGAGCACACCGGAAGGCGAGCGGGCGACAAGGATCCCTGCCGCGCCGAGGGGCGGGATGAGCAATGGAAGGATGATCCAGATCGGCTGCATCTTATCCTTTCAACGAATCCATCTGGTCGGCATCGATGTGATCGAAAGCCCGATTGATCTGCTGGAGCGCTATACCCATGACGAACACGGCGACGAAGACGTCCATCAAAACCCCGAGCTCGACCAGGAACGGAATCTCACCCACTACCGCGACGCCGAACGCATAGATTCCGTTTTCCATCACCAGGAAACCAAGGACCTGCGTCAGCGCCTTTCGCCTCGCCACAATGAGGAAGAGTCCCGTGAGAATGCTGAACAGGGCCGCGGGGAAGACGAGATCCGAGACCGGCCGGCCGGGGAACGGGAAACGCGTGCCCATCCAGAATGAGGCGGCGAGGACCGTGATGCCGATGACCATCGAGCTGGAATATCCGATGTACGGCTGCCTCTCGCGCCGGACGTTTGCCTGTTTCACCGCGCGAAAAAGGAGTCGCGGGAAAACGATTCCTTTGAGGGCCATCGTTCCCAGCGAGAGGACCACGGCGCGAATCGTGATCCCGTCCGAGCGGATCAGAAGGGGGAGGATGGAAATAATGGCGCCTTGAAGCGCGACGAGACGGATCAACCGGCTTGCACCCAGGAGGAGGAGATTCAGGAGAATCGAGGAGACCAGAACCGAATTGACCCAGACGAGCATGGCTCAGGCCACCGCCAGCACGAGGGCAAGGGCGGACATCACGGCTGCGCCGACCAGAAGTTTGGGCACGGCGAGAAGTCTAAGGCGTGGAAGTATCGATTCCACCACGCCGGTGACCACGGCGAGCCCGAGGAGCGCCACAGGGAAAACGAGGGGACCCCATGCCGATCCGCCCAGGGGAAGCAGGACACCCGCGACGAGAGATGCCAGAATCCAAAGCTTGAGGGCGGAGGTGTATTGGATGAAGCCAAGATCCGGTCCGCCATGATCGAGGACCATCACCTCGTGGATCATCGTCAGTTCCAGATGGGTGTTGGGATCGTCCACGGGAATCCGCGCATTCTCCGACAGAAGAACGATCCCGAAGGCCGTGGACGTGAGAAGCAGGGCGGGGAGGTGGGCGCGCCACAGTTCGGGAGTGAGAGCGGAAAACATCTCTGTGATGGAAAGGGTGCCGGTGATTCGCGCGAGTACCCCGAGGCCAAGGAGAAGGGCCGGTTCGGCGAGTGCGGAGAACTGAACCTCGCGGCTCGCTCCCATCCCTTCGAAGCTGGAGCCGGTGTCGAGAGCGGCGATGACGGTGAAGAAACGCGAAATGCCCATAAGATACGCCAGGAGGATGAGATCCCCCTCGAACGCGACCGGTCCGGTGGCGCCGCCGAGGGGCAGGATGAGGCATGCAGCCGCGGTTGCGCCGAGACCCACGACCGGTCCAGCCCTGAAGATCCACGTGGTGGTTCCGCTGTAGACGGCGCCTTTCCGCAGAAGTTTCCAGACATCGAAGTAAGGTTGGAGGAACGGCGCGCCGCGCCGTCCAGCGAATACGGCCTTGGTCCGGTTGATGACTCCGAAAAGGAGAGGCGCGAGCAGGAAGGGGATCAGGGCGTGGACGAGAATCATTTCGGATTCACCCCAGCTTGAGAATGAGGAGGACGAAAAGCGTGGCAGCGAGATAGAGCACATAGAGCTGAAGTCGTCCATGCTGGAAACTCTTGAACCGTGCGAACAGCAGCTCGGCGGCGCGGAAAGCCGGCGCGAAAAACTCTTCGGAGGCGGCATCAGGGGTTTCCGTGGCGTAGCGGGCCGAGCGCGGGAAATATCCGTCGACGTTGATCGCATGTTTTCTTGTCCGCAGGACTCTTCCGAACAGGTCCGTGAGAGGTTGAGCAAACGAGGAAGCGGTGTATTGCATCCGAGCGGCCGGTCTTGCGTACCCGCAGTCCCACGTGACCGTTTGTTTCACGGATCGTCCTCTCAAAAGCCGATTCCTGACCACGGCCACCACGCCCGCCATGCCGACGAGGACGGCCACTCCGATGGAGAGAGACCGGGCGATGGTGGAAAGTTCTTCAAGGCCCGGGAGGCCGCCATCCATCGCGGGGATAAACTGTCCCACAACGGGGACGACCCATTGAAGCGCGTAGGGCGCGGCCAGTCCGATGGCCACGCAGAGGCCCGCGAGAATGAACATCGGGACTCGCATCCATGGGCCGACTTCATGGGCCCTCTCGGCGTGAGTGGATCGCGGCGAACCCAGGAACACGATCCCGAAGGCTTTGGTGAAGCAGGCACAGGCCAGACCGCCGATGAGCGCGAGGCTGACGATGACCGCGGCGGAGGCCGCGGGCCAGGGCATCGAATCCAATGCGCCCCGGAACGCGCCGACGTAGATGAACAACTCGCTCACGAAACCGTTCAGGGGAGGAAGCCCGGAGATGGCGATGCTTCCCACGAGGAACGTGAGAGCGGTCCAGGGCATGGTCTTGGCGAGTCCGCCGAGATGGTCGATGTCGCGGGTTCCCGTGGCTTTCGCCACCGCACCAGCGCCAAGGAACAGTAGACCCTTGAAGACGGCATGGTTGAGAACGTGGAGAATGCCTCCGGCGAATCCGGCCACGGCCAGGGTGGGGCGACCGGTGGCCAATCCGAGGACGCCCAGACCGATGCCGAGTGTGATGATGCCGATGTTTTCGATGCTGTGGTAAGCGAGGAGCCGTTTGAGATCGTGTTGGGCCAATGCGAAGAGGACACCCAGCACGCCCGATGTTGCGCCGATGGCGATGAGCGCCCAGCCCCAGGTCGGCGATGGCGTTCCCATCAGGAGCAACATGCGCAGTAGCCCGTAGATTCCCGTTTTGATCATCACGCCGGACATCAGGGCGGAGACGTGACTTGGTGCCGCGGGATGGGCCTCGGGCAGCCAGACGTGGAGCGGCACGAATCCGGCCTTGGTGCCGAAGCCGACGAGAGCCATGACGAAGATCGCGGTGGGGTGGGCCCACCGGCCGCCGACATCGCTCCACCGGTCGAAGTCGTAGGAGCCGGCCTGCTGTCCCATCAGGAGGAACAGGACCAGCACGAACGCGGCCCCGGCCTGGCTGGCCACCAGATAGATCCATCCGGCCTTCCGCACCGAATCCTCTTGATGCTCGGAGGTGACGAGGAAAAACGAGGTTAGGGCCATGGCCTCCCATGCGATGAGAAAAAAGAGTGCGTTCCGGGCCAGAACCACCACGGCCATGCTGAGCACGAGACCGGCGAAGAAGAATTCCCGGGCGCCGGTCTTGCCGTGAGGGGCCTCGCCCCGGGTGTACTCCACGCCGTAAATGGCAGAGAGGGCGCTGAGGCCCAGAATGGCGAGCAGGAAAAATGCGGAGAGAGGGTCGAGCTCGATGGACAGCCGGCCGAAGGGCATGGCCCATTCGATTGCGGCCGAGACGGGATGTGCGCCGGCAAGCACGGCGATCGCGGGGACCATCCCGAGAATCGAGCCGGTGGCGACCACGCCCGCTCCAAGCCGACGCGCCGTGTCGGAGCCTCGCACGAGGAGGCAGGCCACGCCGCCGGCGGCGATAATGAAAAGGCCGGACAGGAGCGTGACCAGCAGGAGCGTCTCGGCCATGGGGTTCTGGATCTTCCCTGAAAAACGAGCAGGTCCTAAACTCGCGCGAGGTTCTTCAGAAGAGTTTCGCTCTCGCGCAGCTTCTTCCGGAGAATTTCGGCGATCGGGCGGAGGACGCGGAAGATGTCCCGGTCCTTGATGGCATAGAAGACGTTCGACTTGGCCTGTCGCGAAGTGAGAATGCCGGCCTGCCGGAGAATGGCGAGGTGCTTGGACAGGCTGGATTGCTCCACGCCGAGGTCCTGCACCATGCGGCCCACGGTCGCTTCGCTCTTTTTCAGGTATTCGATGACGGCGAGGCGGACCGGGTGGGCCAGCGCCCCTAGAAAATCGGCTTTGATCTTGAACACGAGATCCGACCCGCGATTACCAGAGATGGCCATATGCGAATGCTATCATATGTTCACGCCGCCATTCCCTACACCCGCGGGGCGGCGCGTGTCAAGCGGAGTGTGGTGCTCGGCGGTAAGGGTCCTGGCCCCGCTCATGGTTCGATTCGCTGCGGCGGACTTACCGCGATGAAAGGACTTCATTGAATCCTCTGAACCGCCCCGTCCGCCTTACGCAATATGCAAGATTGACCCGCAGCCCCGAGGTCCACCCGGCACTGGGGGTTGATGAAATTCGGCTCCAGGGAGACAATGCTCGGGTGGGAGTTGTATTGGGTGCGAGCCGGTCTCGGATCTGGAAAGGGATGATGTTGGGCCTCTTCGGGCTAGGTTGTGCGAAAGAGACCCCCCTCGTGGAAATCTCGGTCGTAAACGTCTCGACTCGGTCGAAATCGTATGCGGGAGATCCCGCCAACTGGATTCCAAAGAGCGGCTTCGCCGTTCCACGGGCGGTTTGTCCTGGAGAGACTGAGAGAAGTGCAACCTGGCTCACGGCACTCGATGAGTCCTGCCGAACTCAGGTTGGAAAGTGGGTGAATGATCATTTCCTTCGCTACGGGGACGTGAGAGGTGCGGGCGGGGGCGGGTGGAATGGTCAGGTTGCCTTCCTTCCTCTGCCCATATTTGACCAAGTTGCCTTGAACTTTGATGTGAAGGTACGACGTCACGAGCTTGTGACCCTGTCACTAGCATTGGACGGTCGAGAGATCCCGATTTCGTTCGATCGGCGGATGGCGACGGACAACGACTTTGGGCCGGGAGTCCTTGTGCGAACGGAGCCGACGTTCCCCGCGCAGTGGTCCATAGTCGTGCGCATCCAGGTGGATCTTGATACGGGGAAGTTCTCGCAGGACCCCCACACCCTCGATGTCCGCTGGGAGCAAACCGATGGCCCCGGGGGGCGGAAACGCCTCTATTTCGCACCGGTCCTTGATGCGAGTGCCGTTGCTTGGGAATCGGAGAGCATCCTTTGGGTGGGCACGCTGAGCCAGGGGGTGATGAAACTCGATCTTGGAAAAGATCTCGAATCGCCGGCGGACGACAGCGTCGAGCGGTATTTTCCCGATCTCCCACCTGGGGGGACCGTCATGGCACTCCACAAGTCGAGTTCGGGGGACCTCTGGATTGGATATGGATTGTCCTGGGGTGGCATTGCTGTCATCGGCAAAGGGAAAATGAGGAGCGACACCGGTCCTTGGCTCGTGCTCGATTTTGCAGACATTTCGCCCGAACTTGTGGGTTTCGTCGGTTTGAACCAGGGCATCGTGGCCAAAGACTCGAATCTGAATACACGTTGGAAATTTTACAAGCGCGCGGATCCTCTCCCCGACAATGATACTTCAGGGTTGGACGTTGACCCAAAGGGGCATATCTGGGCCACGACTTTCGATCTGTCCAGTCCGGTCCTGTTCTCGTCGGCGGACCCAGACGTGGACGGCGTGGCGGTTTTAAAACTCAATGAATCTCGCGACGCCGCGAAGTGGGTAACCAATTTCGGCGTGCAGGACGGGCTCCGATCGGACTATCTTCTTGGAGTTTCACATGATCAAGCCGGGCGCATCTGGTTCCAGACACGCGCCGGGATTGAGGTGTTGGACTATGGGAGCGATCCCGAGGACAAGTCGGATGACCGTTGGGAGAGGATAGGACCCGGCATGGCACAGGCGGTAGTCCACCTGCCACGGGGACGAGCCATGGTCTCCACTGCCGCGGTATACGTTGAGGACGTTGATGGGAATCCGAGGCTGTCCCAGGAGAATGCGCTTTGGCTGCTCCAGTACACGGACCTCTTGTCCAAAGATGCAAGCACTCGTATCACGCCGATCAAGGAGTTGATCGGGAGGAGTGGCGATGCGGCCATGAGCGAGGCCGGGGTTGCTGCGATTGCCCCCTGTTCGGGGAAGAACACCGAGTGCTACTTTGGTAATGATGAGGGTAAAGCCTTGGATGGTGTGGTTCGTTTCTCAGAGAACAGCGATTCGGGTGTCCTCTTTCAAATCTTTCCTTGTCAGGGAATTTCGTTCGTTCGGATTGAGTCGGGCGACGCCGGCGGAGATTCAGCACAGGTCTGGCATCTTCTTCGCAGCTCAAGTCTCGATTGCGGCCAAGTGTTCCTCCCTGCCCCCTAGCCGCTGGGGTCAATGCTGAATGTTGAATGTCAACATTCAGCATTGATTCCATGAAAGAGGCGACCTCCTGCTCCATAATGGAGCGTGCGATGAAAGGAGGTCGCGATGATGTATGTTGGGTTAGATCTGCACAAGAAGTTTTCGTACGTGGTGGGCACGGACGAGAAGGGAGAGACGAAGGTCCAGATGCGTTTGGAGCACCATGACGGAAGTGTGAGGGATTTTTTCGGTTCGATCCAGGAGCCCTGCCAGGTGGCGGTGGAGGCGACATCGAACTGGTATTGGTTGGTGGACGAGTTGGAGTCGATGGGGGTGGAGGTGGTATTGAGTCACCCCTCGAAGACCCGTGCGATTGCGGAGGCGAAGGAAAAGCAAAGGGCTCAAATCTTGACTTGGCACAACTTGCTCCATGGGCGATCCTCGGAAGGTCGAGTATGCTCGCGGGGTCAATGCTGAATGTTGACAAGATCCTCGCGGCGAAGCGGCGCGATCCTGGCGCACGCCGCGACTTGATCAGTCCGCCAGAGCTACCGTCTTGTCCGAAAAGTGAACGTTCAGTTTCGGCGCAACCTGCGCCATCGCCTCCATGCCAAGGAGCTTTTCACCCTCAAGTTCGTAGGCCTCCACATCCGCGGAAACATCATTAGTGCCTCCCCTCCGAATGCCGAATTTGATGAGGTGCAACCGGGCTCTGGCCGTCATTTTCCCGGCCAAGGTGATGTCCTCCTCCGCGACAAGATCGGAGCCCAATTCCGTTAGAAGTCCCCCGTCCAAGGCCAGCGCGCCGGAAAACCCCGTGTCCACGAGCATGGAAAGGTTCCCCGTCGAATCGAGAATCAGTGCGCCGCGCCTGACGGCTGCCGGGAGAAAAGGTCCAGACTGATCGACTTTCCCGCCCACAAGGATCGTTTTGAGCGCGTGGCGGGTGGGAGAACCCACGCGGACGACAAAAAAGACCGCCTTGGGGTCGGACTTTCGGAGCCGTCCACCTCGAACCGCCTCGGCTACCGTATCGCCGACGAAATACTCACCACTGGCGGGGTCAACCGCGGCGATCTTGCCTTTCGGCGCGCCGTTCGCCGCCGCCGTGAGAGTCTTTACCGTCTCGGATGCCTTCCTGGAAAGATCCATCTCTCGCTAACTATACCCCCGTTCCTCGCGCGTCAGCAAGGTGTCGCGAGCCCAAATAATCAGACGCTATTCGGAAATCGGCAGGGTGCCAGATTCCGAACAGGGCTCCGGGATCAATCTTGAATATTGACTTGTTGAGAAGCGCTGAAAAGTCAATACTCAACATTGACGCGCTTCATCGGGTGTCATTGCGAGGAGTGCTCAACGAATCCATGTCAGCGATGGCCTGCCCGGTAGTCCCTTAGAGCGTCTAACAGAATGCGTAGGGGAGGGTCTTCAGACCCTCCCGACAAGAGGGAGCATCTGAAGATGCTCCCCTACGAATGGGCATTCTGTCAGAGGCTCTTAGCTCGACTTTTGCCATTTTTTGAAAGGTTTATGTTGGTCATTATGCGTAGGGGAGGGTCTTC
This sequence comes from Nitrospirota bacterium, assembly GCA_016180645.1. Classification (NCBI taxonomy): domain Bacteria; kingdom Pseudomonadati; phylum Nitrospirota; species Nitrospirota bacterium. The sequence goes on from JACPAV010000041.1 coordinate 27,570, forward strand.
AGACCCTCCCGACAAGAGGGAGCATCTGAAGATGTATGTGGACTGACCCCCATCTCTTGACAAAATAGGTCCTCTATCTTACAAGTAAGGCATGCGCGCAGTTGACGTGACGCGTCTCTCCTCCAAAGGCCAAGTGGTCGTTCCCAAACGCCTCCGGAAGGCGTTGAACCTCAAACCGGGCGACAACCTGGTGATTGCCGCCGAGAATGACCGAATGATCCTTCGGAAACTGACCTTTGACGATGTCCTCAAGGATTCCCGCGAGGACTATCGGCGGGGGAGGACTTCTTCGCACGAGGAGACCTTCGCGCGCCTGCGCCGCTGAAGCGTGGCTTGGACGCTGCGGTACGGGCGATATGCACGGGCCGCTATCGACGATCTGCCGGTCAACATCGCCCAACGTGTTGAGAAGACGGCGCTCCTGCTTGGAGAAAATCCTCATCGAGGCAAACTCCTCAAGGGCTATGAACGAGAGAGGATCCGTTCCCTTCCGGTAACCACGACCGGCGGCGAGTACAGAATCATCTACGAGTTGATCCCGCAGGAGGAGGCCGTTTTCGTTCTGCTGTGCGAGACCCGCGAGGAGGTGTACAAGCTGCTCAGGCGGACATTCCGGTAACCTTGGTACACCGGATCATCAATTCTAACCGGGTATTCGAGATTGCCACTAGTGTGCTCGCGGGGTCAATGCTGAAAGTTGACAAACCGCACCCCTCAAAAGTCACAACCCAACATTGACCATAGGGAGACTTCGTGCCTTTCGGGAAGGGAGCGCTAGGACAGCTGCCGGCCGGCCAGGTGGGCCGATAGTCGGCTGGCGAAGGCCATGATGGTGATCTGGGGATTCACGCTCAGCGAGGTGGGGAAAATGCTCCCGTCGGACACGTAGAGATTCTCGTATCCATGCGCCTTCAGATTCGGGTCGACGACCGACCGCCTGGGGTCCGCTCCCATCTGGCATGTTCCCATGGGGTGAAAAGCGATCATGCCCAGCAATCTCCGCTTGATCGGCATGGACTCGATCGCTTTCAGATCATCCATCGAGCGGAGTTTGCCGAGTCCCATATAGGAGGTTTCGACCCATCTGGCTCCCGCGGCGAGCATCAATTCCGTCCCCTTCAGAAGCCCAAGCCGGGCGGTCTCGGCGTCGGCCTTGTTCACCTGGTACCAGATGAACGGGCGTGATCCCCAACTGATCACGCGGCCCCTCGTGGTGTCCGATATCATGATGCCGTTGAGCCCAAGGTGGGCGTAATCGGCCATATGGGCCATGTGTTCGAGTCCCCAGCCCGGCACGCCCGCGGCCACGAGCTCCGGCGGACCACCGGTCGCCTCCATCATGATCCCTTGCCGGATGAATTCATCGACGTAGTAGCTCTGAAGCACCCCTTTCCAAGGTTCGATCCGGTCATCAAACTTTCCGAGGACTTTCAGACCCGGATGGATGGTGAGGTTCTTCCCAACCTGTCCCGAAGGATCGGGCAGGCCGCTCTTCTTCCAGAGAAAGGGGCTGTAGATCGTTCCACCCGAAAGAATCAGGTGGCGGGGGCGGAGGGTGAACCGAATCCGGCGACCGTCGTCACGCGGTCGGGCCGACTCACCCTCAATCATCGAGATGCGTCCGTTCATGTGCGAAATCTTTCTCGCTCGCGCATGAAAAAAGAGCGTCGCTCCGGCTTCGACGGCCTTTGGGATGTAGGTGAGATTCGTTCCGAGCTTCGCATTCTGGGTACAGCCGAAGCCGCACTCACCGCATCCCTTGCACCCGTCGATGTTCCGGCGGATCGGTCCGTGGCTCCATCCGAGCGACTCGGCGCCCTTGCGCACGATCCGCCCGTTCCCGCCGAGGATCTCCTCCCACACAGGTTTCACCTTCAATTCCCGCTCGACCCTTTCGTAATAGGAGTTCAAACTCTCCGGCGTGAGGCCGAGTCCCGAATTCTGATTCCACTCCTCGATGACGTAGCTTGGCGTTCGAAAACACGTCCCGCTGTTGATCGTGGTGGTGCCGCCGACCGTGCAACCGAGGGGGAGGACGACCGGAGGGAGCCCGAGTGTGCCGGTGATACCGCGATTCCGGTAGAGCTTCATGGCTCGCTCCATCGGCGGGCCGTGGAAGTCTTTCGAAGTGAAATGGCCGCCTTCCTCGACGACCACGACTTCACGCCCGGTCTCGGCGAGTTCTTTCGCCACCACGGCGCCTCCGGCCCCGCTGCCGATCACGCAGACGTCCACCTCCCGGTCGAGGTCTTCGGACAAAGTCGAGAGGTCAATCAACATCGGTGTGACAGGAGGGCAGGGCGCCCATGGCCCGACGGACTTCTTCTTGAGCATAGAACACCGGCGCCAGGATCCCTCGGAGGCCGAGGAAGACCGACTGCACGATGTTCGATCGGGACTCGGAAAGATCGGCCAAATAGGCCACAGCTTCCTCGTCGGTCATCCGGCTGAATCGCCTACGGCGCGAAAAGACAGGCAGGACATCGAGGAGGAACAGGAGCGCCCGAAGGCCGGCCACCGCCTGCCCGCCGGCCAGCGAAAAGAATCGCTCGACTTTGGCGTCGAGGCCTACATCCGCGGCGCTGACGGGAATCGCGCCTCCGGAGGGGGCGAAGGAAAGACAGAGTTTTCGAAGGACGCTTTTTTCTCGGGTTCGAAGGTGCATGGGGTCTGTATGGAGGCGGCCGATGGTGGATCGAGGGGCGTCAATCCGTTCCAGTCTCGCCCGGCGAATCCGTCTGGTAGCGGTAATATTCGCCGAGGAAGCTGAGGGCCTTGAGGTCCTTCATGCGTTCGACAAAGAGCGTGCCGATGAGGTGATCGCATTCGTGCTGAATGGCGCGCGCGAAAAACCCTTCGGCCTCGAAATCCTGCCGTTTCCCTTCGCGGTCGAAACTCTTGACGGATACTCTCATGTAGCGGGGGACGCGGCCGCGAAGGTCCGGAATACTCAGGCAGCCCTCCCAATCCTCCTCCATTTCCTCCGTCTCGGCGGAGACCGTCGGGTTGACGAGGACGCAAAGGGGAATGGCCCGGGCTTCAGGATACCGCTCATTGCCGTTCACTTCGATGACGACAATCTGCCTCGACACGTGAACCTGCGGCGCCGCCAGTCCCGCTCCGCCGTATTCGTGCATGGTCTCGATCATGTCGTCGATGAGCGACTGTGTTTCCGGGCCGCGAATGGCTTCCAGCGGAACGGGCTCCGCAACTTTTCGGAGGACCGGATGCCCCATGCGCGCGACCTTCAGAATCGACATGCTTTCATCTTATCATTCCGAGTCGGTATTGCGAGTGGAGGTGGGCCGGCCGGTGTTTCTTGATTCGATGGGGGAGGGCAGGTATCATCCGGCCCAATGGTTCGAACGGCGAAACGTACCCTTGGAATGCTCGGCTGCGGAACCGTCGGCGCGGAGGTCATCCATTCGCTTCTTCACCGAAGCTCGGCGCCCGTGTCCATCAAGAGGGTGGCCGTGAGAGACATTTCCAAACGGAGGCCGATCGGACCGGTTGCGAAGCGGTTGACCACGGACTGGCGTGAAGTGGTGGACGATCCGGAGATTGAAGTGGTCCTGGAACTTATGGGAGGGGAGACGCCCGCGCTGGCCGCGATTAAGCGCGCGCTGGAGAACGGCAAGTCCGTGATTACCGCCAACAAACTCGTGCTCTCCCGGCATGGGCATGACTTGCACGAAATCGCCGCCGGGCGCGGCGCTTTTCTGGGTTTTCGTGCCACGTTGGCGGGAATCCACCCGATCATTTTCTATCTGCACTCTTCCATTCCCTCCGGGAAAACGATCCGAAGCGTACACGCGGTTCTGAACGGAACGTGCAACTTCGTTCTGGATACCATGGAATCCCGGGGGGTCACGTTTGATGAAGCGGTCCGGCGGGCGCAGAACGCGGGTTTTGCCGAAGCCGACCCCAGCTTGGACGTGGACGGGATCGACACCATGAACAAGATTACGATCATCAATCGATTGATCTATGGCGCATTTCGGGGAGACGCGGCCACCATCGAGAGAAACGGCCTTCGCGAGGGCATTCGGGAGATCACGCCGCAGGACCTGGCCTTTGCCTCGGAGCTCGGCTATTGCGTGAAACTGTTGGGCATCATCGAGAACGTGAATGGTTTCCGGTCGGTCCGAGCCCATCCCGCTTTGGTGAGGAAGGACCACCCTCTTGCGGTCTTGAGAGGTGCGGAAAACGGCATCGTCATTGTCGATGAATACGCGGAAGAATCGTGCTGGACGGGGCTGGGAGCCGGAGCGAAACCGACGCGTATCGCGGTCCTCCAGGATCTTTATGAGTGGGGGCAGGGTCGAAGGAGTATTTCTCCCCTGCCGTCGAAAACCTTCAAGTTTCTCCCCTCGGATCAACTCGTATGCAAGTATTTCCTGCGGTTTACGGTGATCGACCGGCCCGGCGTACTCGCCCAGATCTCACGCGTCCTTTGGAAGAATCACATTAGTATCTCCGCCGTGGTGCAGAAAGAACGGAGGGAGGGTGATCGGGTGCCCCTGATCATCACGACGCATGATGCCCGGGAGCGGAACGTTCGCCGTGCGTTTGGCACGATCTTGAAGTTGGCCGTGGTGAAATCCCCCAGCACCTTCATCCGTATTGTGGTCTGATGGGCCAGGACGGCTCTGGTCCGGACCATTCCCGGTAGCCGCAGGCTTTAGCCTGCGCGCCGGACGCGGGCTAAAAGCCCGCGCCTACCAAGAATTCATTGCCAAGCCCGTGACGCTCTGTTAAGGTTCGGCGAGTTCATGCGAAAGGAAGGCCGCTCTATGCGACTCATGGCTTCATCGTTGGTTGCCCTGCTCATCTTTTCGACCTCGGCCTTGGCCGAGGAACCTGAACCCGTCCCGCCGGAATCGACGCCCCCTGAAGTCGCCTCTCCAACTCCTCCGCCTGCTCCCGATGAGCCACGAGTCACGAGCCACGAGGAACGCATGCAGATCGATCTCCACGGGAACTACTGGGTGCGCGGACAATCCATGGCGGACGCGAATGCGGACAAGAACGAAGCACCAGGCGCCGCCTCGCTGTTTGAACACCGGCTCTTGCTGAAATCGCGCCTGAGCTTGGAAGAGAATGTGTCCCTCAACCTGGAAGCCTTCTTCTTCCAGTTCAGACCGTGGGGGCTCGAAGGGGGCGACGTGACCACCCAATCGAGCGAAGGGCGTCACCTCTTTGGAACGGAGAGCAAGACAAGCACTGATTTCGGACCGCGGCGGGGGTGGGGCGAAGTGCTGTTTCCGAATGTCGGTCTTTTCCGCGTTGGGCGCCAGCCTTCCGATTGGGGCATGGGCATCGTGGCGAACGACGGGGACAAGCCGCGAAACGATTTCGGCGACAACCGGTTCGGCGACACGGGCGATCGGATCCTGTTTGCCACCAAGCCGCTTGGCGCCGAGGGACCGCTTCTCACCGCCCTCGGTTTCGGTCAAACCGTTGAGGGTGACGTGCTCACGGGGAGCGACGATGTACTCGAAGGGGTCCTTGCCGTGTACTTTGATCTGAAGCCGCAAAACCTGAAGGCCGGAACCTATGCGGTGTACCGAAATCAGGCCCGGACCGATACGAATCTCTTCATCGCGGATTTCTATGGACACGCCGAGCAGTCCGTTTGGTTTGGAGAGTTCGAGGCGGCGATCCTTGCGGGCCAGTCGAAGCTGTTCAACAATCCGGACGATACGGAGGCCAAGACAGTTTCGCAGTTTGGCGGCGCCTTGCGCGCAGGTGGGCTGGAAAAGCCGGTCGTGCCGATCATGGAGGTCGGCTTGGCGAGCGGCGACGGGAACCTGAATCTCGACCGGAAGATTTCCAATTTCCGATTCAGTCCGGACTACAACGTGGGCCTGATCCTTTTCGAAGAACTTCTCCCGGCGATCACGGAAGACATCTTCAAAAGAGGAATTGAGAAAAATGTCGAGCGGCCCCCGTCAGCGGCGAATTTCTTTCCGACGGAGGGGCGGGTGACGAACGCCCTCTACCTGTATCCGCGCGTGAAGTACTATCCGGTTGACTCGCTGGAGACAAAATTCGGTCTGGTGTGGGCGCGGGCGATGAAGGATGTGCTGAATCCGGCCAACCTGCTTACTCAGCCCACCGGGGGCGGCAACACCGGTCTCCGAGGGGCGGACCCTTCGGCGCGGAATTACGGCGCCGAGATCGACGCCGGGGCCGAGTACACCTATTCAGAGCACTATCGATTCGGTGTTCAGGGTGGACTCGCCTTTCCGGGAGATGTTTTCGACGTGGGAGACGGCCTTGGGAAAAAAGTCCGCGGTCCCGACCCCATCGCCAAGGGCGTCCTCCGCTTCACCTGGGAATTCTGAACTTTCCGGGCGCGTCGCCCGGTTCACCATAACCCGGTGAGGCGTGAGGCGACCTCCGCTTCCCGACTGAACTCGACGGATGGCGCTTGGAATCGCATGGACACCCCGTCTGGAATACGCTAGAAATACGCTGGGGGAGGAAGGGTACGGAGAAACGCAGTCCCTTAGAAGGTAGTTCGTTTCTTTCGAGAAACAGGGCGGACCGCTTGATCGGTTCCGCGAAGCTCCATTCCCACTTGGTGAACCCCGCCGGCGAGTGGCACCTTCAATCAACCCTGGACATACGAAGGAATCGCGCTTGACATCGAATCCAAGAACACGGAAAATACACTCTGCGACTGAGTGGGTCCCCTTTCTTGGGACCCGGGTGAGAACCATCAGTCGCCTTTTTTTTGGTCTCCGCTCCCACTTACGCGAGGTGGGAATTCCCGTTTTGTGTTGGGGAATTCCAGCGGATCAGTTCTCGGCCACCGTCCCGTTGGAGTCCTGACGAAAGGAGATCAGCCTGTATATCCTCTATCTTGATGAATCCGGAAACCCGGATGCCCCCGCTGACCGGACCTTCGTGCTTGCGGGCGTGGCCGTATTCGAGAGGCAGGTCTACTCGGTTGGCCAGGCACTGGATAGAATTCAGGACCACTACTTCCCCAACTCCCCTCCTATCGAGTTCCACGCAACGAGCATCCGCTCCGGCGACGGATTCTGGCGTGGCGTGGACAAGGAGACCCGCGGTCGAATCATGAGGGAGATCGGAGTGAATCTCCGGGAAGCCCACCAGACGGGTCTGGTCCTTTTCGGGGCCGTTGTGGAGAAAACGTCGCGCATTCACGGCGAGGAGGCTGTTCTGCTCGCGACCGAACAGATATGCAAGAGGTTTGACACCTTCCTCAAGAGGCGTGAGAATGATAACCACGATCCACAGAGAGGCTTGGTGGTTTTCGCGGAGGGTCGATTTCACCAGCGAGCCAGGCTTTGGGTGCGCGACTTCAAGAAGCTTGGGACACAGTGGGGTGTACTGACGAAACTTTGCGATATTCCATATTTTGCCTCGACGCGGGAAACACGCCTGCTGCAAGTCGCCGACTACGTCGCCCATGCGACCTACCTCAATTACGAGAAACGCTACGCCGAATATTTCGATGTGATCTCCAGTCGATTTGACTCGAAAGATGGCGTTGTCCACGGCTTGGTCCACTACCTGCGGGATCCGGGGGCGGCTCGTGACTGTTCAGGCCCGGCCTGCCGCAGGAGCATGACCCGATAGTGATGCGCCATGGGCGCGGCATCCCGTCGGGGGACTGATGGCTGAACGCACGACATCTTTTGCGCTTTCTCCGAATGCGTCGGGGGACCGGCATGATCTTGCGGATCACATCCGGCCCGTTGCACGGAAGGGAGACTGGAAATGAATAGAATCTACCAAGGGCGCGTCACGAAAGTTGAAGTCTCCAAGGGCAAGGGTGCCGAAGGAAAGGAGCAGTGGGAGCCGTTGCCGGATTGGCCCGCCGCCCTCTGGCGGCACCACGAACTCTTCCAAGACGCGGTGAATTACTACACGCTTGCGCTCGCGGCATCTCCCGAAACATTTGCGGAATCAAAATAGAGGAACACTGATGAACGAACTTTATCGCACCTACGAAGTTCTAATAGAGGAAACGGTTCACCCCGACAATCCGAAGCGGAAAACCAGCAACAAGCCCGGCGTGTGGGATCAACAGAAATACGATGCCCTCCGCGACACGAACGCAGTGTTTCAGGATGCCGTGTGCTACTACACCATCTTGATCGCGGGCTTGGGCGGCGACCTGAATCCACTTTGGGGCGAAATGTGCGAGCGGGAAGAGCATCCCGGCAATGATGTGACAAAGGTTCTGCAACGATTGGCCGCGAATTACCCGGGGCTGCCGCACGCGCAATCAGTGCGGGAGCTTGTGAGCGGTGCTCTTACTCAAGGCAAGTCAGAGACCGAGCGGAAACGAACCTACGAGATACTTGAGAGTCAACTCGCGGGCGAAGACACCGAGTTGGATATCGAGAACCTCACAATGTTCGCCCACGACAACGGCCTGAGACTGTGCAGCCCAACAAGCAAGAGGAAGATGCCTGGCTCGGCTTTGCTGAACAGGCTGTACTGGATGATACACGGTGCGCCACAGTCTCATGCGGACGTAGCGGCAATGGTGACTCTGATTGACGAGTTCCGTAATTCAGTCGAGTTGCCTTCCCAAGACCGCGTGAAGGAACACTATCAAGCAGCGTTCACTGTTGCCAAATGCGGTCGAGCGAAGAAGTTGCGGCCTTTGATCGAAGCGCAACTCGCCGATTTGCAGGCGCATATTCAGGAGGAGGCTCATACGGACAGACGGTTTGTCTGGTTTCATCGTTCCGGCCCGGTCAATCCAATGGCGCACCTCGTGGCCCGCTTGCTCTGGTTCCAGAACGATGAGGTGCTCGCAAGGATCGCCCTTGAAGACTTGGTTGGTTTCATCAGCAACCCCGGTAACAAGATCGCCAAGCCTCTTGGCGACGAGGGCGGGATGCCAAGCAAATTCCCTTATTTCACGCAATGGCTTGGCATCAAGTTTGAATCACCTGCGTTCAGAGAGAAGTTCGATGACGCCGTGTTGAAGATGGCTGAAGTTACCCCCGTTTTTTGGACAGGTGGTTAAGCCAAGATTTTGGCAGAATCGAGGTTCAAGAAACGGAAGGAGAGATCATGGGACAGAAGCGGAAA
>JACPAV010000042.1 GCA_016180645.1 Nitrospirota bacterium
TCCACCCCGAACCCCTTCGGTCGTACCGGCACGAACCCCATTAGCGGCACCCCCTCGGACGCCATCGGCCGCACCACCTCGAACGCCCTCGCCGTCGATTTCAAGGTCCGCCACACCGCGCGTGTCGCCTGCGAGCGCGTCGGGATCATCCGATGCCAGCCCGTTGAGCGCCGCCGCCTGAGAAGCGCTGAGCGGGACCGCCACCTCCAGGGGAACGCCTCCTTCGCCGGCGCCGTCCTTCTTGGTGCAGCCGAATATGGCCAGGGCCGCGAGCAGGCCGGCTCGGCCGAATGCGGATGTCATGACGAAACTGCGGCCAAGTGTGGAGCGGATCATGCAGAACCTCCTTACCGGACGGACGTCTCCCCGTGAAATCATGCTGACGGCCACGCTAACTGACCGTTCAGATACTGTCAACGGTAATCTGTAGTGATTTCAGCTACTTGTAGATATATTGGGTCGTAATTGATTTTCCGGCGGGACCCTGTTGGTTGCCTCGCGCAAGAGGCTATCCGAGTTCAGGGTGACGGTTTTGCGACAAGGAGGTCAGCCTAGCCGGCGGCCTTCCTTGCGCATTTCCCGAAGGAGATCCTGCTTCTTGATGTCGTCTCTACGGTCGCGATCTTCCTTGCGGCGTACGACGGCAATCTCGACCTTTACGCGATGGTTTTTCAAGTAAACCTTGAGGGGAATGAGGGTGGTGTTCTTCATGGACCACTTACCCACGATGCGGTCGATTTCGGCGCGGTTGAGGAGAAGTTTCCTTGGACGCATGGGGTCGTGGTTCCAGATGCCCCCCTCGGCATAGTGCATGATGTTCATGTTGTAGATGAAGATTTCGCCTTGCGCGAGCTTGGCGTAGCTCTCCTGGATGCTCGCGTGATGGCGGCGGAGCGATTTGACCTCCGAGCCTTGCAGCACCATCCCGGCCTCGAAGGATTCCATAACAAGGAAATCCTTGAGGACGCGGCGATTGTGGCAGAGGACGCCTTCGGCGGGGGATTTAGCCAGGACCGCCGCCCTTCGACAGGCTCAGGGTGACCCTTCGACGGAGCTCAGGGTGAGCGGAAAAGATCCCGCTCGTGGTGAGCCGGTCGAACCACGCATCTTGGTCGGGCTACACCGGTTGGCGCCGGATGGCGCGAATCACGCCTTTGATGCGGTCGCCTACGCCGTTCCCGTAGATCACATCCAACGCCGCGGGTACGACGTCCGCCTTGGCCTTCGAGTAGTTGAACCACATCGGGTTCGGGGACTTGTAGCTCTTGTTCGTGTGGACGTGCCGGATCTCGCACATTTCGCGCAAGCCCATCGGGCCGTGCGTGCGGCCGATCCCGCTGTATTTCCAGCCCCCCCAGGGTGACTGGGCGATGCCGTAGGTGGCGCCGTGATCGTTGATGGAAACGCTTCCGTATTCCAGCCGGGACGCGACCTCTTGGGCTTTGTGGCGATTCGACGTCCAGATGCTGGCTGTGAGACCGTAGGCCGAGTCGTTTGCCCGTGCAACCGCCTCGTCCACCTTGTCGAACGCCATGACCGGAAGGGTGGGGCCAAACGTCTCTTCCCGGATGGTGGTCATATCGTGGGTCACATCCGAGAGCACGGTCGGCTTGTAGAAGTAGCCCTTGAGTTGGCGGTTCCGCTCGCCGCCGACGAGTATCTTCGCGCCGTGCTTTCGGGCATCTTCCACCTGGGTCTCCACCACACGAAGCTGCCGTTCGCAGATGACCGGCCCGACATCGGTATCCGGATCCATCCCGTTTCCTTGGCGAAGCTTTCGCGTTTCCTCAACTACTCCATCAAGAAATGGCTTATAAATATCCTTTTGAACGTATAATCTTTCAACCGAGCAGCAGACCTGCCCGCAGTTTATGAACGCCCCCCATACCGCGCCCTTGATGGCGGTGGGGAGGTGGGCATCGCCCATGACGATCATAGGATCCTTCCCGCCCAGTTCAAGGACCACCGGTTTCAGGTCCTGGCCGGCCAGGGACATGATCTTCTTCCCGGTTCCCACGCTGCCGGTGAAGATGATTTTCTTAACGCGTGATCGCACCAGAGCTTCACCGGTTCGTCCGTCACCGGTGGCGACGCCCACGAGGCCGTCCGGGAATCCCGCCGCCTTGAACAGTTCTCCGATCTTGACTCCGGTGAGGGTCGTGAGTTCGCTGGGTTTGAGGACCGCGGCGTTGCCCGCCATGATGGCTTGGATCAGGGGGCCCATGGCGAGGGAGAAGGGGAAGTTCCAAGGGGCGATCACGCCGACTACACCGAGGGGGGCGTATTCGAGGTAGCTCTCCCGGCGCATGAACTTCCACTTGCCGATGTCCAGAAATTCGCGGCGCAGGATTTCCTCCGCATGATTCGCGAAGTAGGTGACGAATTCCAGGACGGGAAAGATGTCGTACGCCACGGCCTCCACGAAGGGTTTGCCGTTCTCTTTGACAATGATTTCGGCGATCTCGCGTTTTTGTTTCCGGATTTCGTCCTTCAACCGGAGCATGAGTTTGCGACGCTGCCGGAAGGTGGTTTTCTGCCAGCTTTCGAAGGCGGACCATGCCTTGTCGACGGCTCCGTCCACGCGAGCCTGGTCCCAAATGTCGATTTCAGCGAGCAACTCCAGAGTTGCGGGATTCACGCACTTGATCTTTTCCACGTTACCTCCGTTCGCTATGAGCGCAGTCAGCCACCGGATCATCCGGTGAAATGCGGTAGCCGCACCCTTCAGGGTGCGCTCCATGACGCAGGCGTAAAGCCCCATGCCACGGAGGGCATGGGACCATGCAATGTTGCCGCGCCTAGGATGGCGCGGCATGTAACATGGCCTGCGGCTACCGGTGTTGGAATCTGACAGCCGTGCGGGGTCATTTTACCTTCGGCGGCGCGGAATGCAATTTCCGGACGTTTCCTTCGCGGCGGGTCAATCGGATGCGGTCGAAATATTCGAGGAGGGGGATGGCGTGTTTTCGGGTGACGCCCGCCAGATCCTTCAGATCGGCGGGGGACATGGCCGGGTGGGTGTCAAAGAAGCGAATAAGCTTGAGACGGAGTGTTTCGATCGCCTCCCGATGGAAATAGAGATCGGGGGCGACGCGGACAACCTGCGCCTGATTCTCAAGGAGCTGAAGGATTCGTGAGACACCGGTGGCATGGAGGAAATCCTCCGCTTCCTTGACGGATGGGGGAGCGGACGAGGCCTCCATGAAAAGATTGAGGACGCGGACACGCAGGTCTTCGTCCTTCTTCTGGGTTCCAAGCTGGAACCGGCCTGAAGCGACTCGATCCTCCGCAATGCGTATGGCGCCGGACGCCGTTTCTTCCTCCAGTATGGCATTCAAGAGGGGTTCCTCCACTCGAAGGCGCTGACGAAGTTCTTCGCGCGAAATCCCTTTCTCGTAGGGTTTGTCCGCGTGAAACGCCGTAACATACTCATGGATCATCTTGCGGGTCTGCTCGTAAATCTCTCTAAGAACGACTGTATCGTTTCGAAGGAGTACCACTGCTCCGTCGGCCTGAACCGCCTTCACATGCTCACGCAAGGTTGTCAGCGAGATTCCGGTTCGTTTGGACAGATCGCCCAGCGTCCGGTGCCGGCCATGTAGAGAAAGGAAGGGGGCAATGGAGTTCGCGGCCGAAGCGCGGCCCAGGAGGGAAAGGGGCTCGGCCTTGTCGCGGTATCGACGCTTTGCAGCCAGGGGATCCAGGAGCTTGCCTCCCCCAATCGTTCGTTGATAGCCGGTGGTTCCGAGGAGGACGAATCGATCTCCCCATGCGCCTACGGCCGGCCTGTCCAGAACAAGCGTGGCCGGCGTTTCTTCTCCCGCCGCCAGCTCCTTGTGATTGTGCAGGAGGATGCGGGCGTTTGAGAAGAACGTCCTCAGGTGGAGGGTGGCTTGAGTCTGGGTCCGGATGGGGTGGGGCAGGGGTGAGGTGGCTTGGAGGAGGACATCCATGCGTGCCGACGGTTCGAAGGCACCCGACGTAGCGAGCAAGTCGCCCCGGGCCACATCTTCCTTCCGGATCCCCTGGAGATTCACCGCCACTCGTTGGCCGGCCAGCGCCTCTTCAACAGCATTCTTGTGGCTCTGGAGCGCACGCACGCGCACGGGTGCGCGACGAGGAGTCGAATCCTGGAGCGAAAATAGATCGATCTCCTCGCCGGTCCGGACCCGGCCGGAGGCGACGGTGCCCGTGACGACGGTGCCGAACCCTTGCATCACGAACACGCGGTCGATGGGGAGCCGGAAAAGATCGCTCGCGGAACTGTGGGGGCCGATGTCGCGGGCCATTTCATCGATGGTTGATTTCAGCTCCGCGAGGCCCGTGCCCGTGCGCGCCGAAGTGCGGATGATTGGGGCGTGTTCCAGGGGGGTACCCTTCGAAAGATCCCGTACCTCGGATTCGACGAGGTGGAGCAGCTCCTTGTCGGCGAGGTCCGATTTCGTGATGACGATGATCCCGCGAGGGATTTCGAGCAGTCGGCAGATGTCGAGGTGCTCGCGCGTTTGCGGCTTTACGCCCTCGTCGGCGGCCACGATGAGGAGAACGACATCGATGCCTCCCACGCCCGCCAGCATGTTCCGGATGAAGTCCTCGTGGCCCGGGACGTCGACGATGGCGCAGTGGGTTCCCGATTCAAGATCGAGGTAGGCGAAGCCGATGTCGGTGGTGATGCCGCGCTCCTTTTCCTCCTTCAGGCGGTCCGGATTGGTTCCGGTGAGGGCCTTGACGAGTTCGGTTTTGCCGTGGTCGATGTGACCGGCGGTGCCGACGGTGATGTGACGGGAAGGGGAAGGGGGCCGGCTCGATGCGGTGCCCACGGGTGGGCCCGGGGCCGCTACGCCGCCGTGGGCGCGCCGGTGAGATGCCGGTTGAGTTTGAGGCAGACCATGCAGATTTTCGCCTTGATCGACTTGCCGGCTTTCATGATCCGCACGGCACGAAGATTGGGCATGAACACGCGGTGAGTCTTGTTGTTGGCGTGACTCACGTTGTGCCCGAAGATCTTCTTCTTTCCGCAGAAATCGCACTGTCTGGCCATGGGGCGGGAATCTAGCATGAAACTGCAGGCACGGCAAGATCGAATGAGAGCTTGAGGAATGTTTCCGATCGGGGTACGCTTCCGTCAGGCATGAGAACGCGAACGCTGTACCTCATGGGGGGAATTCTGTTGACGCTCTCCTGCGAAGCCATCGACGGCGACAGCCCGCCGTACACCGCCGTGTTCTGCGCGCCCTCCGAGCTCGCTACGGTGGCGGGGGTGATTGCGAAAGCCATGGTATCGGGACGCGGCGTGTTCGACCTCAATCCGACGGAGGACGGGGCGTCCTCTGCCCAGATTCCGGATGTGCCCGCCGGGGCGGCCGACGTGAGGCTGGTGTTCTACAAGGGAGATCTTCCCATCGCCGAATCGACTCGAACCCTGAAGCTTTCCTCAGCGCAGTCGGTCGTGGTTCGAGTGGAGTCGTGCAAGGTTCAGTTTCCCGATTCCGACGGCGATGGGATTTCCAATCTGGATGAGGTTCTGCTTTCCGGAATTGACGCAGCCCTACTCGGGAGTAGTTCCGCGCCGTCCGGTGGGAAAACGGCTTGGGGATCCAAGGGGGACTGTCCATCCTCGACCAAGGACTGTTTTTCGGCCGCCTTCACCGCAGATGGAAGAACACGATCCTTCACCCACGAGATGAGTTCCATCGAGGGTTACTGGAACGAGAGCTCCTACCTGGATTCGAAGGGTCAAGTGGAGGGGAAATGCGGGTACGTTCGCGCTGACTTCCAAACGGATCCCGACGTCGACTCTGAGGTTTATGCCCTTCACTTCGAGGCCAATCTTAACCAGGAGACCTGTCCATCGGTGGGCAACATAAGCGGGCCCGGGGAGGTCCAGCTCCAGCGATACGTCGCCCAAGTTCAACTCTTTGAGAAGCTCGGAGTAGGGGGCATCGATTCGGCGTTGGCCCAGGGGCGCCTGGTCGTCAAGGAGATGGGGTCCGTCATCGGTGGCGTCTTTTCCGGCACTTTTGAAGCGAAACTACCGCGCAAGAGCGTGGAGGGCTCCTTCCGGTTCACCCGCCGCAATTGACGGGTGCGTCATGGGACGCAGGCTAAAGCCTGCGGCTACCGGGCCAGTCGACATTTTCAGACCGCGCCTGGCAACTCGCCGCATCCCGCATCCGCCTCAATTTGACAAATGGGGTCTTCACCATATAATATACTACTCTATTATAATATATGGCCCTCAAACATCTCATCCTGGCGCGGCTCATGCGCCGTCCCGCCCACGGCTATGAGCTGCACCACGAGCCCCTTCAGCCGCTCCACCCCGATTTTGGAGTAACCGAGGCGCACATCTACGCGTCCCTCCGATCCTTGGAGAAGAACGGCTACGTGCGGCATCGATCCGTCCGCCGGGGGAAATTCCCGCAGCGCATGAGCTACAGCATCACGTCCAAAGGCAGGAAGTACCTGCGTGTCTGGGCCAAGGGCCTCCAGGAGGAGCCACCCGAGGCGGTCTTTGGCCGTTCTCTTTGGCATCCCTTGGGCGCACGCCTTTCTGTTCTGCTGACGTTGGGATCGAAGCCATCGCCGGAAACCCTTCGTTCCGCTGTCCTAGCTGCGCAAAATCGGATCCGGCAATACCGATCTCTCCTGGCTGTTCGCCGTTCCGTTCACCCGTCCACGCGGATCCTCCTGCTTGGCGGCTTGGCCTTGGAGAAGGCCGGCCTATCGTGGTTGAGGACGGTCCACGGGGAGGGTGGGCTTCGCGGGCGATCGCACTCGCGGACCCCGTCACGGCCAAAGAAGCGGCGGAGTTGACAAGCTTCATATACCGCGTATAATGGCTGTTTCATACGGTACATGAGCATTCCGGAGCGAAGGTGAAAGTCACTGCGGCTATTGAGGAGTTCCTGGACTACGTCCAAGTCGAGCGTGGTCTGAGCGCCACCACCCTGAAGAACTACCGCCGCTGGCTGGAGCATTTACAACTATGGCTCAAGCAGAAGGGTCCGGGTGATATCGAAATCAAGGATCTGAGGAGTGATGTCATCTGGAAGTACCGGCTCTATCTCGCCGGTCGGCCGAGGGCCAACAAGCCGGGAGCCTTGTCGCGCACAAGCCAAAGGTACTTCTTGATTGCTTTGCGCACAATGCTTCGATACCTGACCAAACGCGGCGTCGCGGTGTTGGGTCCGGAGCAGATCGATCTTCCCAAACCGGCACCGAGGCAGATCAAGTTCCTGGATGATCGCTCCGTAGAGCGATTGCTTGCTGCTCCCAAGGTCGAGACGCGGCAGGGACTGCGAGACCGTGCGCTTTGTGAGGTGATGTTTTCCACGGGACTTCGGGTGTCCGAACTGTCCGGATTGGATCGAGACCGGGTGAATGTGAGCGACGGTGAATTCTCGGTAACCGGGAAAGGCGGCCGGACGCGGGTGGTATTTCTATCGGAAGAGGCTCGTCAATGGCTCACGAAATACCTGAAGGCGCGGAAAGACGATGGGAAGGCTCTTTTCGTAACCGCCAGGGGAAAGCCCGGATCTCGCCGATGGGCGAAGCGGTTATCGATCCGGGCCATCCAGGACCTCATCAAGCATTATTGCCGGTTGGCGGGAATCACTCTGCCCGCCAGTCCTCACACGCTCAGGCACAGTTTCGCAACGGATCTTCTGAGCCACGGTGCCGATTTGAGGTCGGTGCAGGAACTGTTGGGCCACAAGAACGTGGCGACGACGCAGATCTACACCCATCTGACGAATCCGCAGTTGCGCGACGTTCACCGGCGATTCCATCGCGGCGGGCGGTAGCCGGAAAATAAGTCAATATTCAAGATTGACCCCCTGCCCTATTCGCTCAGTATAGCACGCCCCGACCGGCCGAAAGTTTCCCACGGAAGGCCGAGGACGGGAACGGGGGTGAGGCGGTTGATGGTCGGGCCGGCTTATGCCCGCTTCTTGGTTGGGATCAGGGCGATCACGCCCAAGATGAGCGTGACGAGAGACATGAAAACGAGTGCTTTTACCATCTAGTCATCGCCGCCTTTTCTCCAGAAGTACCAACTGATCACGAAGAGAAGTATAACATTCACGAGTCCCACCGGCAAGAACCACCATTTCCATTGTGGATTGGAGGCGAATCCGAAGATGAAAACTGCGAAGGCAACGGCGATCAGAGTCAGACAAAGCTTTGAGACCTCGCGGAACCATTTCATTACGGCAGGCCGACGACGGGAACGGGGGTGAGGCGGGTGATGGTCGTGCCGTCGCCAATTTGTCCTCTATAGTTCCACCCCCAGCATCGCGCGGTGCCATCGGCCACCACAGCGCAGGAGTGCCGTCCACCCGCGACCAACCCAACCGAATTGGACATATTCGAAACCTGCACCGGTGTGCTCTTGCCAGCCGTGGTTCCATCACCGAGTTGCCCGTTGCTGTTGTCTCCCCAGCACTTGACAGTGCCGTCCGCGAGCAACGCGCAGTTATGATCATGGTGCCCTATGACGGCAACCGCGGCAGTGAGACTTGAGACAACGGTGGGCAAAGTTTTCCCGAGACCGCTGCCATCACCCAGCTTGCCTGCCGTGTTCTGCCCCCAGCACTTCACGATACCGGTTGATAGAATGGAGCAGGTGTGCTGGTAGCTGGCGCTGATTCCCACCACGGCGGAAAGGCTTGCAACCGGGATTGGCGTGAGCCGTTGGATGGTCGTCCCGTCTCCGAGTTGTCCATTTACGTTCCAACCCCAACACATGACCGTGCCATCCGATTTGAGCCCGCAGGTGTGAGTATCTCCCGCAGAAATGCCAACCAGTCCAGAGAGGGACGGCACGGCTGCAGGAGTCTTCTTGGTCGTCAGGGTCCCGTCACCAATTTGCCCATAGTTATTCGCCCCCCAGCACTTCGCGGTGCCATCGGAGATGACCGCGCAGACGTGACCCGAAACGATAGTTTCGTCTCCTCCACAGTCCATGGCGATGACGCCGGTTAGCGTGGATACTGCGGCCGGCGAGTACCGATTTGTCGTTGTTCCATCGCCAAGCTGTCCATTGTTGTTCTCGCCCCAACATCGTACCGTTCCATCAGACCCGAGCGCGCACGAATAGTACGCGCCACCGCAAATCGCCGTTGATGACGAAAGGGAGCTTACTTGGACAGGCGTTGATCTGTTGCTGGTCGTGCCGTCTCCGAGCTGTCCGTCGGAATTCCCGCCCCAGCATTTTGCCGTCCCGTCCGAGAGAAGCGCACAGACATGGCCTTCTCCCTCGGCCAGGCCAAGTCTCCACGGGCGGCCCGGGCCGCCGCGGCCGGAGGAGGATTCGTGGAGGCGTGGGAGTTTCACGCCGAGGGGACCGCTGAGGTTGGTGACGGCGACCGGCACCATGGTTTCGTTTGTTGTACCGTCTCCGAGAAGCCCGACGGTGTTGTTTCCCCAGCACCTTGCTGTCCCATCTGAAAGAACAGTACATGCGTGAACGTCCCCTGCCGCGAGAGCGACGGCGCCGCTTAGGTTGGAGACCACCACCGGCGTACTCCTGTCTATTGTCGTCGCATCGCCAAGCTGACCAACATTGTTTTTGCCCCAACATTTCACAGTCCCATTTGAAAGGATAGAACAAGTAAAGGCACTGCCAGCCCAAATGTCTACCGCACCCGTTAGAGAGGATACGGGCACCGGTGTGATCTTGTCCACAGTCGTTCCGTCGCCCAATTGGCCATATGCGTTGTATCCCCAGCATTTCACGGTACCGTCCAAGATCAAGGAACAGGTGTATTGACTACCCCCCGCAATGGTGACAGCGCCGGTTAGACTCAACACGGCTACGGGCGTATTCCTATCTACTGTCGTTCCATCGCCCAACTGGCCAAGGTTGTTGAACCCCCAGCATTTCGCTGTGCCGTTCGAGATAAGGGAACAAGCGTGGGCGTCTCCCCCCGTGACTGCGACGCCGCCAGACAACGTGGAAACGGCGACTGGTGTGGGTCTAGACGAGCCTAAGGAGTACAACGACGTTCCGTCGCCAATTTGGCCGGTGAAATTGTATCCCCAGCATTTGACAGTACCGTCTGAAAGAAGCGCGCAGCTATGATTGCCCCCCCCCGCGACTGCCACGGCGCCGGATAGGCTGGACACGACTGCGGGCGTCGGCTTATCCGCCGTCGTGCCATCCCCGAGTTGGCCGGCACCGTTGGATCCCCAGCATTTTACCGAGCCGTCCGACATTAGGCCACAGGTGTGGTGGATCCCTGCCGCAACGGCGATCGCACCGGACAGGGTGGACACAGCTAGCGGCATGTTTCTATCCAGCGTCGTACCGTCGCCTAATTGGCCATAGTCGTTCCAGCCCCAGCATTTGACGGTTCCGTCGGCGGCCAGCACGCAGGTGTGATCGCTACCTGCCGTGACGGCCTGGATGTTTCCACCGGTTGGGCCGCCACCACCGGAAGTTGTCGCGTTCGCTTCGTTGGAGAAGGCGGAGTTGTTGGCGCCGGTATAGGCGTAGACGCGGTAGAAGTATTGGGTGGAGGGGGTGAGGCCGGCGATGCTCATGGTAATTACGTTGGCGGAGGCGGGCCCAAGGTACGCGTACGATCCCCCTGCCCCGATTTTCTGGTCGACCTTGAAGCCGTCTTCGTTGGCGGAGTTGTCGGTCCAGCTCAGGTTGATCTGAGTGGACGAGACGGCAGTCGCGGTCAATCCGCTCGGCGCGGCGGGCGTGCAGACGCCGCCCTCGTCCGTGCTCCCGTCGCAGTTGTTGTCGATTCCGTCGCAGATTTCGATTCCTGGATTACCCACCGTGGCCGAGCATTGAGTCGCCGTCCCATCGGCTTTGCACACGAAGGTCCCGGAAGACTGACACGCCCCCTGCCCTGCGGTGCAGGCTTGCCCCTTGTTGACGAAGTCCTCATCGCTCGAAGCGTCGCAGTCGTTGTCGAGGTTGTCGCAAAGTTCAGCGCTAGGCGCCAGGCTCGAGGCGCAAACAAGAGAACCACTTGTGCAGGTTTGCGTGCCTGCCGCGCAAACGCCGGGCTGGGCCGTTGTGCAGCTTCCGCCGCCACTCACCCCATTGTCGATCGTTCCGTTGCAGTCATTGTCCAGCCCGTCGCAGAGTTCCGATGTCGGGAGGATTTCTCCGGTGCAGGTGCCCCAGAGGCCGCCGGAGCAGGTCTGGGAGCCGGTTTTGCAGGCACCGATCGTGTTCGTCCCGCTGGGACCGCTGTAACAGACTTGGGTGGTCCCATTCGTGCATTGACAGATCTCGTCGATCTTCCCGTTGCAGTCGTTGTCGATCCCGTCGCCGCAGACCTCGCTCGTCTGGGCCAGAGTTTGCACGCACACCAGAAGCCCCGACTGGCACTGTTGAGTCCCGCCCGAACAGATGCCGGTCTTAGTCGTGGAGCAGAAGGACCCGCCCGTATTCTCGTCCACCTTTCCATCGCAGTTGTTGTCGAGGCCGTCGCACATTTCGGCGCCAGGCGCCAGGCTCGAGGCGCAAGCAAGAATTCCGGCGGAGCATTTCATCGTGCCGGCGGCGCACACGCCAAGGGCGGTAGTCGAGCAGGAGGAGCCGCCGAGCCCGTCGTCCACCTTCCCGTCGCAGTTGTTGTCGAGGTTGTCGCAGATTTCCACGTTCCCGGGGAACTTGGCCTTGTTGGCGTCGTCGCAGTCACCGGGCTTCGCGACGGCCACGTACCCGGCGGTCGGAGCGCAACCTTGAACAAATCCACCGTCCGTGTAGCCATCGCCGTCCGCGTCCTTGTAGCTGATGGCGCTTTGAGGAACGTCGTCCACCTTTCCGTTGCAGTCGTTGTCGGCCCCGTCGCAGACTTCAGTTCCTTTGGGAAAGGCTTTCGCGTTGGCATCGTCGCAATCGACTCCCGCCACGAATCCATCGCCGTCCTTGTCCTCGCCCACCTGGATCTCCGCCGTGGCCGTGCCGCTCCCTTTCTTGGGATCTTCAACCACGACGCTCAGGTTGTACTTGCCGCTCTCGGAAGGCGCCGTCCATTCCGCCTGGGGATCATCGCCTTTGTAGCTCGTCGGCGCCTTCTTCTTTCCGGGATTCTCTTTCACCTTTTCCAACTTTCCACCGGATGCGACCCACGCGTAGCTCAGCTTGTCCCCGTCCGGATCAGAAGCCGTCACGCTCACCACGAGGCTCTCTCCCGGCGATGCGATCTTCTTGGGGATGGAAAGCTCTCCCACGGTGGGTGGGCTGTTGATGTCGATCGATTTGTCGACTACGACGCAGGCCCCGCAGGCCGCCGCCCCGCCCGTCTCGACCTCCTCATCCGCTTCCACGTCCGATCCGCCGCCGCCCTTTGCGCTGATGCTGTGTTTCACTTTGACTTTCACTTTCTGTTTCGTCGGCGCGATCACGCAATACTTCCCGTTCGCATCCGTGGCCACCATCTGGCTCCCCACGCGCACCGAGGCGCCGTTGACCGCCTTCCCCTTCTGATCGGTGATCGTGCCGCTCACGCAGGAGTCTCCAACCTCCATGACAATGTCGGCGAGAACGCACTTGGTCTGTCCTCCGCCGCAGTTGCCGCCGCCCACGATCTTCACCTTCTGCGATTTCTTATGATTCTTGCTCTTCCCGCGATCGTAGTAGTTGAAGTTGAGGTCCACTTCCGCCGGCGCCGTCTCGAGACAGTAATTCC
The DNA here is from genome assembly GCA_016180645.1 of Nitrospirota bacterium. Classification (NCBI taxonomy): domain Bacteria; kingdom Pseudomonadati; phylum Nitrospirota; species Nitrospirota bacterium. The sequence continues at coordinate 12,660 of JACPAV010000042.1, forward strand.
CGCCCTGATCGCTGGCGGCGTACGATGAGCCGGCCATGACGGAGGTGTTCTTGAGCAGGTTCCCGGCGTCATCCTCGATCTTGCCCCGCACACAGCCGACGTCGGCCTTTTTCACCTCGACGACTCCGATCTCCACCGGTGGGGCCGACACGCACTCACCCGGCCCGGGCGTAAAGCCCGGCACGGCGATCGTCTGCTTCGCGGGGGCAAATTTGAGGTAGGACTGGGGGTAGTACGCCGCCATGGGATTCTGCGATATCGTGAGATCGACGGCGTCCGCCGCCGCGAGCGCCAGGCTGAACGCGCCCTTGTCGTCCGTCGTGGCAGAGGTTCCACCGCCATTGACGACCGCGCCCGCCACCCCCTTGCCACCGGATTCCTGGACTTTCCCGCGCACTTCCCGGAGTTTTGGCGGCGCGATGAGGATATCGCCCACGTCCGTGCACGCCTCCGACGGCGTCACGCACGTGGAAGCCGTGTCGGGCGCCGTCACGTCCTTCCGGGCCAGGATCTCCTTCATCTTGATCGTGCCCCAGCTCGGGTTGTCCACCCCCTGCCCGGCCTGGATCTCCAGGGTACCGTTTCGCATGACATCCAGACAGAACTTTCCGTCATCGCCCGTCGGGAGGATCTTCTTGTTTGACCATCCGTAGGTGCCGTTGCAAAAAGCCGAGGGGTAACTCTTTCCTTGCGAACAGACGTGGAGGTTCTTGACCGCCTCCCCGCACGCGTCCACGATTCGGCCGCGCACGCAGTGATGGGTATCGACAGCCTGGTCCACGTTCCACCACGAGAAGTGCTTCGCCTTGAATTGCATGAACTGGACGCCGCTGTCCTCCACCACGGAGGCCACGACCGGATTCCCCGCCTCGTCCAGCTCGGGGACCCACGTCCCGAGCGCCTCGTCGATGTACCAGACTTCGATGGAGTCGCCGATCACATACGGCGCGCCGGTCTTGGGATTGAGGGACCCGGTGGGAATTTTGAGCTTCACGTCCGCGGGGCTGTTGAGCTTCGGGATGGCGTTGCCTGCTTCATCGCGAAGCGTGATGTTCGCGTACACCACCGAAGCGAGTTCGACCGATTCGCCCACGGTCTCGCCATTCGCCCGCTTCACTGCCCGTTTCGATGCGCCGCGGACGCCCCCGCGCACCCCGCCCCGAACGCCTTGGACGGCCACGAAGCCTCCGGGGAATTCGCTGGACGCTTCCCGCGGGTTGCCGACGACCACTTCCGCCTTAACGGGACCGCTGGTCCCCAACGCGGCGGCGGCATTCGGGATCTGGACGGAAATCGAATTGTCCGGCGCTTTCAGCTCGGCCGTGCCGGATTCGGAAATGGCCAGGGACTGAACAAATTGGACCGGCTGAACCGAAAGCGGAACTTGTTTCGTTCCCGCCGCCAGCTCCATCACCTGCGCTTGAGGGGCGTAACCGGCCATGTCCGCCACGACGGAGACGTTGCCCGAGGGCGACTCGACGGCGAAGTTCCCCTGCCCGTCCGTCGTGGCCGAAGCGATCTTGGTCGGGTCGTCGATGGACGTGACGCGAATGCTGGCACCCGCGAGAGGGGATTTGGATTCCGAGTCGGAAAGCTGGCCGACCAGTTGGGTGGTGCCCTTGGCAGCCGAAGATGCCTCCGACGCACCGCCGGACAGCTTTTTCCCCATGATCCGGCCTCCCTTGGATTCGCAAGAAGAGAGGCTGATGAGCAGAGCGGCAGCCAAGAGAATTGTGATAGCAGAAGCCAAGCTAAGCGGGCTCCTCCCCCGAGGATTCATGCCCGAATTGTGAGGAAAATTGGTATCAATGTCAAGGCAGAAATCACGCCAGGGGCGCCACTTGGTGACGGAGGTCACAATTCAAAATATCTGGAATCCACCCTGCCTGAGTGGAGGATGGGAGCGGTCGACGCAGCTACGGAAGAAGAACCTGGACCGGTGTGTCTTTCCAGGCCATTCCGTCGCCGATCAATCCTGAGTTGTTGGATCCCCAGCAGGAAAGAGTGCCCGGCGATTGTACGCCGCAGGAATGGATTGACCCGACTGTGATCGAAGTCCAATTTGTGGCCGTGCCAACCTGCGTGGGGGCGAGTTTTTGTGTAATGGTTCCGTCGCCGAGCTGGCCGTACGAATTGATGCCCCAGCATGAAAGGCTTCCCGGCGATTGGATCCCGCAAGTGTGACTTGGGCCGGTGGTGATCGAAGTCCAGCTTGTCGCCGTGCCGACCTGGGTGGGGGTGAATCTTTGCGTCGTCGTTCCGTCACCGAGCTGACCCGATCCATTCTGGCCCCAGCACGAGAGGATGCCCGGCGATTGGACGCCGCAGGTGTGTGTGTAGCCGGTGGTGACCGAGGTCCAATTTGTGGCCGGCCCGACCTGCACGGGGGTGAGTTTCTGAATAGTCGTTCCGTCGCCGAGTTGGCCGTACGCATTGATGCCCCAGCACGAGAGTATGCCCGGCGATTGGACGCCGCAGGTATGGGTTGAGCCGGCTGTGGCCGAGGTCCAATTTGTGGCCGTCCCGACCTGTACGGGGGTGAGTCTTTGCGTAACAGACCCGTCGCCGAGTTGACCGTAAGCGTTCACTCCCCAGCACCAAAGGGATCCCGGTGATCGTATGCCGCAGGTGTAGCCTGAGCCCGTTGTGACCGCGGTCCAGTTCGTGGCCGTTCCGACCTGCACAGGGGTGAGTTGTTGCGTAACGGAGCCGTTGCCAAGCTGGCCGTAGCCGTTCAACCCCCAGCACCAGAGCGTACCGGTGGATTTGACGGCGCAGGTATGCAATGTCCCGGTCGAGATCGCAAGCCAGTCGGTATTGGAGCCCAGTTGAACTGGAGCCGCCCGGCTGGAGGTCGTCCCGTCGCCGAACTGTCCGTAGAGGTTTATCCCCCAGCACCACGCCGTTCCAGTGGCCCGCCGAGCGCAGGAATGGTAGTAGCTTGCCTGCGCCGTCGTCCAGTCTGAGGCGACTCCGACGGTGACAGGGATCTTGTAGTTCGGCAGGCTTCCGGACCCCGTTTGGCCCGAGGTGTTGTCTCCCCAACATTTCACCGAGCCATCCTGGAGTCGGGCGCACACGAACGAATCCCCCCCGCTCAATTCCACCACACCGGTCAGACCGATCACCGCAACGGGAGTGGACGATGCGACGGTCGAGCCGTTTCCCAATTGCCCGTTGGAATTGGATCCCCAGCATTTGACGGTTGAATCGGAGAGAAGGGCGCAGGAGTGACTATCCTCGGCCAGGACGGCGACCGCTGAGGATATTCCCGAGACGACGACGGGAGTGGTCCCGTATCCCGAACCCCAGCATTTCACGGCGCCATCCGCGAGAGCCGCACAGGCGTGGAATCCTTCCGCGCTGACGCCGACGGCCGTGGAGATTCCAACCACGGCTACGGGCAAGTTGGACAGCGTGACGGAACTTCCATCGCCCAGTTGTCCCATGCCGTTGTCGCCCCAGCACTTAACGGTAGCGTCGGCCATCAGAGCGCAGTTCGAAGATTCATCGGTGGACAGGGTGACGACTCCCATCAGCCCGACGACACTGACCGGAGTGGTTGAATTCACGGTCGTGCCATCGCCGAGTTGCCCGTCATAGTTGGACCCCCAGCATCGAACGGTGGAATCGGCGAGGACGGCACACTGATGGCTGGCTCCCCCGTCCACCGCTTTCGCACCCGTCAGGCCCGAGATGGTCGCAGGCGAGCCTGAGTTCGTCCAGCATTTCACAGAACCATCCGACAAAACCGCGCAGTTGTTGGATGCGCCCGATCCGACGTTCTCGACGCCCACGAGGCCGCTCACTTGAACGGGTACGCCGCCGAAGGCGCCGCCCCAGCAGCGCACCGTCGTGTCGGCCATGATCGCGCACGTTTGACTCCAGCCCCCGTCCAGCCGTTTCTGAACGAAACCCGCAGGCGTGGTCCCTCCCGCTTCGTTGGAGTAGGCTGAGTTGTCCGCGCCGAGGAATGCAGCCACACGATAGGTGTACGTCGTCCCACCCGAGAGACCCATGCTGGAGTACGACATAATGTTTGGGCCGACCGTGGCAAGGGCTGCAAAGGCGCCGCCGCCGATTTTCTGCTCGACCACGAATCCCGCCTCGTTTGAAGCGTTGTCCGCCCAGCTCAGATTGATCCGGGAGGACGAGACGATGACCGCCATGAGATTGCTCGGAGCGGCAGGGGCGCAGATGCCGCCTTCGTCCGTGCTGCCGTCACAGTCGTTGTCCATCCCATCGCAAATTTCAGTAGCGGGAGCGCCGGGAATCGCCGAGCATTCCGTCCCGGTTCCATCAGCCTTGCAGGAGAAAGTCCCTGTCGACTGGCACGCCCCCTGCCCCGCCGAGCATGCCTGTCCCTTGTTGGTGAATTCCTCATCTGTGCTTCCATCGCAGTCGTTGTCGAGGTTGTCGCAGATGTCGGCACTGGGCGCGAGGCTTGAGGCGCAAGCCAGGCTTCCTGCCGTGCATTGCTGCGTGCCCGCGGAGCAGACTCCCGCCTGAGTCGAAGTGCAACTCGCAGCCCCCAGCCCGTTGTCCACCGCGGCGTCGCAATCGTTGTCCTTGCCGTCGCACGTCTCCAAAGCCGGCAGAACTTCTCCGGTACAGTTTCCCCAAATGCCTCCCGCACAGGTCTGCGTGCCCGCTTTGCAGGATCCTACGTTCCTCGTGCTTGCTGCGCCGCTGTAGCAGGACTGGCTGCTTCCATCGCTGCACTGGCAGACTTCATCGATCCTGCCGTTGCAATCGTTGTCGATCCCATCGCCGCACACCTCGGAGGTTTGCGCGAGGGTTTGAACACAGACCAGACTGCCCGACCGGCACTGCTGAGTCCCCCCCGCACACAGACCGCTCCGACCGGTGGCGCAGAGCGTTCCGCCTGTGTTTTCGTCCACCCTTCCGTTGCAATTGTTGTCCAGGCCGTCGCAAATCTCGGCGCCAGGCGCCAGGATCGAGGCGCAGGCAAGAATTCCGGCGGTGCACTTCATCGTGCCCGCAGCACAGACGCCAAGGGAGGTGCTCGCACAGGACGATCCGCCGATCCCTTCGTCCACGCTTCCATTACAGTTGTTGTCGACTCCATCACACGATTCCGTCGCTCCCGGATACACGGCCGGATTGGAATCATTGCAGTCGGTCCCTGCGGGCGATTTGTCCCCATCTGCATCGACGGCCACTTCGATGTCCACGGAGGCCATGCCGGTTCCTTTTCGATTGTCCTCGACTCTCACGCTTACCGTGTACTTGCCGGATGACGACGGAGCTTTCCAGGCAACCGCCGGGTCGGGACCTTTCAGGCTGGAGGGAGCCCTTCTGCCGCCGCTCGAAGTAATCTTACTGAGATCACCATCCGTAGACGTCCAAAGGAACTGGAGCGGGTCCCCCTCGGCGTCCGACGCGGTGGCCGTGACCACCACCTCATCACCGGGTTGGGCCACTTTCTTTGAGGACTCCAGTTTGGAAACCACGGGCGGCTCGTTGATGGTCAGGGTGCGATTAACGATGGTGCATCCGCCTCCGCACATTCCCGCCGATCCGGTCTCGACGTCCACCTCGTCTTCAGACTCGCTGCCGCTCGTTCCCTGCCCGCCCGAGGCATGCTTGAGCGTCACCTTTACTTTCTGTTTGACCGGCGCCATGAGGCAGTACGCGCCGTCCGGCCCGGTGGTGACCATGGTGGAGCCCGCGCGCACGGTTGCGCCCGCCACGCCCGCGCCTTTCTGGTTGGTGACGCGGCCGCTGATGCAGGCGTCGCCCAGTTCAACCTCGATGTCGGCATGAACGCACCGATCGGACTCTCCGCCGCACTGGCCGCCACCGACGATCTGCACGCCTGATTTCTTGTTGTGCATGCGGCCCCGGCCCTTGTCGTAATAAGTCAATTTCAAGTCCTGATCGCCCTCGAGCGAGGCCAGGCAGTAGTTGCCTCCCTCATCGGATTGAATGGTCGAACCCCCTATGGAGACGGTCGCCCCGGAGATGGGCCGGCCGGCTTCATCGAGCAGTTTGCCTCGGGCGCACCCGGTCTCCGTGTCAAGCGCGACCGTGCCCAAATCGACAGCCGCGAGGGCATCACACTGGCCCGGCGAGGGACTGACGCCCGGAACGGAGATCTTGTTTTCTTTCCTGCCTCGAAGGGCGCCTTCCGGGTGCGTAATGCTGAGAAGCAGATCGTCGCCGGGCTCCGTTTCAACGCTGAACAGGCCATTGGCGTCCGCCTTGGCGAGCCGTTTTCCCAGGGAGACCACCGCTCCGGGAACGGGGACTGCGCCGGCACCAACCACCTTTCCGCTCACTTTTCGAAGCGTTGGAGTGATGGAAACGTCGCCCAGATCCTGACATGCAGCGCCTGCGTCGGCGCACGTACCCACGGTATTGGACATCGTGACATTCTGTTTCGTGAACGTCTCGGTGAACGAAAAGTTGAACCAGCCCCACTGGCCACCGACGCCGGTTTCCACGCTGATCGTGCTGCCTTTCAAAGCGTCCAAACAGAACTTCCCGTTTTCCCCCGTGGGCTCCTCTTTCTTGTCGACTCCCCCACCGAACTGGAGCGCAGCGGTGCCCAACACGCCATTGCAGGTGGCCCCGTTGAAGGTCACGCCGTTCCCGCAGACACGAATATCTTTCTTGGGCTGCCCGCATGGATCGATCACCCGGCCGCGGACGCAGCTTCGGGTGGAGATAGGCTGATCGAGGTTCCACCAACTGAAGTGCCGCGCCATGAACTCACTGTAGAGCCCGTCATCCCCCTGGACGACGGTTCCCAGCACCTGTTGTCCACCGTCGTCCAACTCCGGTACCCACGTGCCGAGTGTTTCGTCCACGTAGTACGTTGGGACGGTGTCGCCAACCTTGAACGGCACACTCGTGGCCGGATTCATCGATCCGGTGGGGATTTTCATGCGAACCTTGGCAGGTTGCTTGAGGGAGCTGATGATGTTGCCCTCTGAGTCGCGCAAGGTAATATTGCCGAACATGATGCTGGCCAATTCGACCACTTCACCGATCGGCTCTCCCGCCTTGCGCACAACGGCGCGCTTGGACCCCGCGCGCAATCCGCCTCGGAGGCCGGCGCTCACGGCCATGAAGCCACCCGGGAATGCATCGCGGTCCTGGCGGGGATCGCCCACGGTAATTTCCGCGCGGATGGGTCCGGTCGCGCCGAGAGCTTTGGAAGGATCGGTGATTTCGATACTAAGGCTGTTGCCAGGCACTTTCACGGCAAGCGACTTTGTGTCCGCGTCGATCACGGTTTCCTGCATGAACGTTACGGGTTGGGCCCTCATCTGGACGGTGTTCGCGCCGGGGCTGAGTTGGAGCACTTGGGCCTGTGGAGCAAAGCCCTCCTTCTCTACGGAGATGGAGGCCGTCCCTTCGCCGCCGAGGGTCAGGCTGAACAAGCCCGTTCCATCCGTTGTCCCTTCTGCAAGCACGGATGGATCCAGCACGGAGACGACCTTGACCTTTGCGCCGGCGATGGCTTCACCGGATTCCATGTTTAGCACCCGGCCCACGATATCCGAGCTCCGGAGGACTTCCGTCGTCTTGACCGCAGTCGCCCCGTTTCCGGTGAGGGTTGCCCCGAGAATACGACCTCCCTTGCCTTGGCAGGAAGTCATGCTCAGAATAAGCAGGAAGGCAAGGAACAGCGAAACCATGGACGCCAGACTCAGCGGATTCTTCCCCCGAGGATTCATGTGCGCATATTGAGGGATTCCATTTTTGTTGTCAAGTTCAAAATCACGCCAGCGCCGCCACTTTGTGACCACTATCACGCTTTGGAATATACCTAGTTCACCCCATCAGGGATGATCTCCAACGTGACTTACATCACTGACAGAATATTCCAAACAAAGTATACTGGGCTAACTGTGAAGTTGGTGGCGGATCTCTGGGCGCGGAGCGAGCTGGGTTGGGCTTCTCTCATCGCGATCTTCCTCGGGGGTGTGTTGCTCCTAAGCGTTTACGGCTGCGTGGGACAAGGGGGCGTCCTTGGCGGGCTTCCGATCGGTGAATCTGAATTGAAAATCACCGTGGATATTCCCCTCACTTCGCAACAGGCGGTGGCCATCGAGGGTGTGCGGGATGCGGTGGCGGATGTCTACTGGAACGACGCGCCGGTGGGGACGTCGGTTCGAGGCGCGGTGCGCGGTGGCGTGAGCGGTGGAGTTCGTGCGGCGGAGACCGGCGGTGTTCGCACAGGGGTCAGAGCGGCCCTCTCCCGCTTGGTGGCCTCCGGCCAGTCGCGGGACGGCCATGCCGTCTTGGCTCCGGTGCGGCCACGATTGAATCACCTTCCGGAACATGGGGACGGATCGGCGGTCCCCGAAGGCGGAACATCCACCGCAAGCGCAGAGGAGATACTTTTCTCGTTCGAGGTCACTTTCACGCTTCCCGTCAAGTCGGCGGCGGAAGGCACAGGTGCGTTGAACACGAAAGTCCGGTCGCGAACAAGACCGGAGGTGGCCTATGTGGATCTCAAAGTCAGGGTGGACGTGAAGGCGTCCGAGGCGGATCCCGCGCGCGTGGAGATCCTCTCCCAGGATGTCGGGTTCAACCAGGTGGAACTCCCGGACCTCGACGGCGACGGTGTGGCCACGCTCTTCGAGGTCGTTTCCAAGGGAGCAGATGCCGCCATGGATGCGGCGTCGAAACCGGATGAGACGACGCTCCAGTCGAAGCTGGAAAGCCTCAAGGCCGGGCTGGAGAATTCGCTCAAGGAGAGCGGATTTACGACCGCGATCGTGATGGGCGAAGTGGATCTCACGCCGCCCGACACCCAGGTGGCGTCGAACGCCGAATCGCGAACGTCCGCGGAGGCCTACCGGTTTACGTTCACATGCAACCCCCAGGAAGGGGGAACTGCCGTGGGAGCGCAGAAGCCCGGGGCGGCCAATGTATCCTTTTGCGTCTATCGATGCTCCCTGGTGGGCCCGGCGGACACGTTCGATTTCAAGCCGTGCGACACCCCGTTCTCCCTCAGCCCGGCGAAGGAGGGTGACTACACCCTCGCCGTGAAGGCGGCTGACGAACTGGGGAATACGGATCAAACGCCGGCGACCGTTTCGTTCAAGGTCTTGCCGCCCGCCGTGTGCGGGAACGGGACGTGCGAGGCTGGGGAAACATCCGCCTCGTGCGCTGCGGACTGTCCCGCTCCGGACACGACGCCGCCAGATACCGCGCTCAGCGCGGCGAGTGGTCAGTTGCCAGTGGTCAGTGGTCAGTGGTTGAACAAGACGGACATCAGTTTTACCCTGACCAGCACCGAGGCGGGTTCCACGTTTCAATGCTCGACTGACAATGGCGCGTGGTCGGTCTGCGCGAGCCCATTCGTCCTGAGCCAGTTGAAGGACGGGCCGCGAACGTTCTCGGTCTACGCTGTCGACAAGTCGGGGAACAAGGACCCCACTCCGGCCGTGTTCACGTGGAGACTCGATACCACGGCTCCGGATACAACCATCACGGTCAAGCCATCAGCGCTCAACAATCAGCCTTCCGCCTCCTTCGAGTTCTCGTGTTCCGATCCGGTAGGCGCACCCTTTACGGGTGCGTCTTCGGACGCAGGCATGAAGCCTGCGGCTACCTGCACGTTTTTCTGCCAACTCGGCATCGGAGTCGCCGCGCTCTGCGCGTTCCCCTACTCTGCAACGGCTCTGCCCGAGGGATCCCAGACCTTCCAGGTTTATGCGCAGGACGCCGCGGGGAACAAGGACGCCACACCTGCCTCGGCCACGTGGGCGGTGGACATGACTGCGCCGGACACCGCGCTGAGCGCGGCGAGTGGTCAGTTGGCAGTGGTCAGTGGTCAGTCCACAAACAAGACGGAGATCACGTTTACGCTGAGCAGCCCCGATCCGTCGGTGACGTTCCAGTGTGCTCTCGACCTCGCTTTATTCTCCTCTTGCTCATCGCCCGCCACCTACAGCGCGTTGGCGGCGGGTAGCCACACGTTTGGCGCGCGTGCCGTGGATACGGCGGGGAACAACGACAGTACGCCTGTGACGTTCACCTGGAGCATCGACATCACGCCGCCGGACACGGCTATCAGCGTTCAGCCGTCAGCGGTCAGCAATCAGACTTCCGCGTACTTCGAGTTCTCGTCACCGGAGGTTGGGGTGACGTTCCAGTGCGCCTTGGACGCAGGTGCGTTCGGAACGTGCACGTCGCCCTACTCTCAGGCGGCGTTGCCCGCGGGCGCTCACACATTCAAAGTTCGTGCCGTGGACGCCGTGGGCAACGCGGATGCGACGCCTGCCGAGGCGACGTGGACCATCGACCTCACCGCGCCGACGTTCAGCGGTCTTACGAGCGCGACGGCCATCTCCACCACGCAAATCGACGTTGCGTGGACGGCGGCAACGGACAATGCCAGTGCCTCGTCCGCCATCGTCTACAAGATTTGTGCAAGCACTACCCCCGGCGCGTGCGCCGCGAATTTTGTCGTTTACGCCACGACGAATGCGGGAGTCACGTCCTATTCCGCCACGGGCCTGACCCCTTCGGCCACCTACTACGTCGTCGTTCGCGCCCAGGATCAGGTTGCGAACATCGACGCAAACATCGTCGAAAAATCGGCCGTCACGTGGGGAACCACCGGCGCCGCGCAGGCGATCACGAACCACCTCAGCAACCGCACCTGCGCGCTTCTTTCGGATGGCACGGTGAAATGCTGGGGGTGGAACGACTATGGTCAGCTTGGGGATGGGACAACGGCCCAGAAGACGACTCCGGTGGCCGTTTCCACCCTTTCGGGCGCGGTCGCCGTGACGGGAGGGGATAGGCAGACCTGCGCGCTCGCCTCGGACGGCACGGTGAAATGCTGGGGATACAACTTCTATGGTCAGCTTGGGGATGGGACAACAGCCAATAAGACGACTCCGGTGGCCGTTTCCACCCTTTCGGGCGCCATCGCCGTGGCGGGAGGGATCAACCACACCTGCGTGCTCGCCTCGAATGGCACGGTGAAATGCTGGGGATGGAACGCGAATGGTCAGCTTGGGGATGGGACGGTGGCAGACAAGACGACTCCGGTGGCCGTTTTCACCCTTTCGGGCGCGGTCGCCGTGGCGGGAGGGCTCTACCACACTTGCGCCCTCACCTCGGATGGATCGGTGAAATGCTGGGGATCCAACGGCAACGGTCAGCTAGGGGATGGGACGACGGCCCAGAAGACGACTCCGGTGGCCGTTTCCACCCTTTCGGGTGCGGTCGCCGTGGCGGGAGGGACCTACCACACCTGCGCCCTCGCCTCGGATGGCACCGTGAAATGCTGGGGACGCAATCTCTATGGTCAGCTTGGGGAAGGGACGACGGCGGATAAGACGACTCCGGTGGCCGTTTTCACCCTTTCGGGTGCGGTCGCCGTGGCGGGAGGGACTTATCACACCTGCGCCCTTGTCTCGGACGGCACGGTGAAATGCTGGGGAGGCAACGGCGGTGGTCAGCTAGGGGATGGGACGACGGACCAGAGAACGACTCCCGTGGCCGTTTCCGCCCTTTCGGGTGCGGTCGCCGTGGCGGGAGGGAACGTCTACACCTGCGCGCTCGTATCAGACGGGACCGTCAAGTGCTGGGGGGACAACTATTATGGCGGGCTTGGGGACGGAACCACCGCCAATCGCCTAACGCCCACCGCCGTAACTTCACTGTCAGGCCCGCTCGGTGTCAGGCTCCCCCGCCTCCACGAATCCACCGCCTCCGGCGCGCCGGCTCGACCGTTCCGCGAGGGTCTCTCCGGCGGCGGCGTTCACACTTGCGCAATCATCTCCAACGGCACGGCCAAATGCTGGGGCCAGAATGATCAGGGCCAACTCGGCGATGGCACCACGACCAACCGGCCCACACCTGTCCCCGTGTCGTCCCTTACGAGTGTCACAGGCATGGCCACCGGTCAATTCCACACCTGCGCTCTGGGCTCCGACGGGACCGCCAAGTGCTGGGGCGTAAATGGCAGCGGACAACTCGGCGACGGAACCAGCACCGGAAAGCTGCTGCCGACCGTCGTATCGACTCTGTCCAGCGCCATCAGTCTGAGCGCAGGGGCCAATCACACCTGCGCCTTGATGGCCGACGGCACAGCAAGGTGCTGGGGTGCAAACAGCGCCGGACAGGTGGGCGACACCACCGGGACCAATCGCCTCGTGCCCACGACTGTAACTTCGCTTACCACAGCCGTAGCGCTCATTGCGGGCGGCTACCACAATTGCGGGCTCCTGGCAAACGGAACCGTGAACTGCTGGGGGCGAGGGGCTGAAGGACAGACCGGAGACAATTCCGCGTCAACTCATTTCGCGCCGGCCGCCGTCTCCACCCTATCCGGAGTGGTAGCGCTGGCGATGGGAGACTACCACTCTTGCGGCCTCCTTTCAGACGGCACGGTCAGATGCTGGGGACGCAATTCTCTCGGTCAACTGGGCGACGGCACGACAACGGATAGGCCCACTCCAATCGTCGTCTCAACGCTTACGGATGTGATTGCCACCGTCGCGGGTTCGGACCATACCTGCGCCCTGCTCTCCTCGGGACCGGTTCGTTGCTGGGGCGCCAATCAAGGGCAGCTCGGAGATGGGACCTCCATCGCGCGTGTCACACCTGTTTCGGTGGCGGGGATAACGGGGGTTGCAGGAATCACCGCGGGCGGTTCAGGCGGTGGATCAGGTCACTCGTGCGCCGTTCTTCCTGGCGGCACGGCCAAGTGCTGGGGACTCAACAATTCCGGCCAGCTCGGAGATGGAACGACCGGCAGCAAATCCACTCCAGTCTCCATCACGAGCCTCCCGTAGCGCCCGATTTCATATCGAGCGGCAATGCCTACTCCGCCGTAGCAGCTCCCGCCTTCGCGAAGCCCGCTTCGGCGGGCGAAGAAAGGGCGGCTGCGAAGGCTGGATCGTCCGGTATGAAACCGGACGCTACAAAGAGGTTTTTGGGCCAACAGCGGTCACCCAGGCGGTCACCAGCCTGCCCTGATTTCCGCGCAAGTGGGCCACCATGCCATTGTGTGTGGTATAATGCTCTATCGTGATTCGCCGGGATGGGTACGTATGCGCATGGATGGCGCTGAGCGTCGGGATGCTGGTTTCCCCGACGGCGGTTCGTGCCCAAGTACTTCTGGACCGCCTATCTCTCCGAGACGGTTCCGTCGTCGTCGGCAAGATTCTGAGCGATTCCGCTTCTTCCATCACCCTCTTCAGCACGCGAATGCGAGAGGAAGTCGTAGCCTCCGGAGAGGTCCACACCTATGAGAAGATCCAAGTCAAGGGCAACCCCTTCAAACCGGATCCCAGCCGGCCGTTTTACTGCTCCGTTATCACCACGGTGCGAACCAAGGACGGCAAGGAGTTTCGCGGTGTCTCGCTTGACCGCCAGGGTGACGCGTTCTGGTTGATCACCCCCGAGGGATACCTCCTCAAGATCCCATTCGTGTCCGTGCTCACCAGCATCCAGGAGCCGATCGATGTTGCCCTTCGCGGAAGGCCCGTGAGTGTTGCTCCTCCGCCGGAATCGTGGGAAGCCGCCCCACCCGCGCAGGAGACGCGGCCCGCCGCATCGCAGCCGGTCGTCCCATCCTCCCGCCCCGCTCCCGCGCCGACTGCGCAAGCCCTGAGCACCACCGCAGCAGCGGCAGGGGTTCCGCCCCCTCTCCCCTCGGACTCATCGAGCGTGGCGCCCGCCCAATACTACGGCGGCATCTTTTTCGGAATCCACGATCAAAGTTCAGGTCCCCTCGAGGAGTTCTATGGGACCGGGGTTTCGTTCGGAGGATTTGCGGGCTTCCGCATCATCCCCCGCATCGGGGGGCGCATCGCCATCCAGTATTTCTCGAAGGCCGTTATGGACCCCCAGGCGGAGAAGTGGCAATTGACCAAGCTGCCCATCGAGGCCGCTCTGACGGTTCATCCGTTTCAGGGTTGGAAGTGGTTCGAGCCCTATGTCGGCCTCGGACCGGGGATCACCCGAATCAGCCAGGAGCCGGATGCATTCGTGCTGGAGGAGCTGAAGAGAGAGGAATCCACATCGCAGTTCGTGCCGCACTACTTCTTTATCGGGGGAAGCCGGATACGCGTTTGGCAGGACGTCGGCGCGTTTCTGGAGTTGCGCTATGCCAACGCTCCCTTTGAGGACCAGTCCCACAACCTGAACGCCGGAGGTGTGGATTTCCTGATGGGGATGAGGTGGAGATAGGGGAAATGCTCAATTGTCGAGTATCACTGATTCACTGTGAGGGATGCTCCGATCTCCATGGTTGATTGAAAAGCGAGAATGGGGAACTGATCTCAGCTCGACTTTTGGCATTTTTCCATGCTGTGTGAACATCACTTCACGAGGGAAGGCCATTTCCACGCCGTGAATTAAGAGACAGGAGCCGTTTTCCGGTCTCGTTTCAAAATTCATCGCTCAGATTCTCGCTCGGATGGGAAGGTATCTTCAGACACCGCTCAAGCGATTCGTAGGGGAGCATCTTCAGATGCTCCCTCTTGTCGGGAGGGTCTGAAGACCCTC
>JACPAV010000043.1 GCA_016180645.1 Nitrospirota bacterium
CGGCGTGCCTCCGTCCGTCACGGTCGAGCAGAACGGCGGACAAGCCGATCCCGCGAACACGCTCCCCGTCGTGTTCGACGTGACCTTCAGCGAATCGGTCACCGGCTTCGATCAGACCGATCTCACCTGGTCCGGCACCGCAACGGGCATCACCGCATCTGTGTCCGGTTCCGGAGCCACCTACACGATCAATGTGACCGCCGTGACCGGCAACGGCACCCTGATCCCGGATATCGGCGTGGGCCTCGCTCTCGACGCCGCGGGCAACGGCAACACCGCCTCCAGCAGCACCGACAACACGGTCACGTATGACAACGTGGCCCCATCAGCCCCTGTCGTGGGCAGCTTGACCGTCACGATGAACGCCCCCGGCACAAACGACACCCTGTCCGGGGTAGCCGCAGCCTTTGAGGCTGCGTCCACCGTCAAAGTTTACTCCGACGCCCTCTTGACGACTCTTATTGGCTCCGGACCGGCGGCCGGCGACGGGAGCCTGGCGCCTATTTCAATCGGAGACAACCAGGCGGACGGCTCCGATCAAATCTACGTCACCGCCACCGACGCCGCGGGCAATCAGAGCACGTCCACGATCAAGATCAACGACGTGACCGCCCCGGCGGCGCCCACCGGCCTTACGCTCACGCAAAACGCTTCACCCACCGCCGACCAACTCTCCGGTGCGATCGGTGCCGTCGAAGCGAGCGCCACCGTCAAGGTTTACTCGGACGTGGGTCTCACCACGCTCGTCAGTTCGTCCGCGGCCATCGCCGACGGTTCGTTTGCGGCCTTCAACGTCGGCGATAACGCCGCCGCGACCCTCTACGTCACGGCCACCGATGCCGGGGGCAACCCATCGACCTCCACGAGCGTGGCGAACGACATCACCGCTCCGGCCGCACCCGTCCTGGGCAACCTCACGCTCACGCAGAATGCCCCCGGCGTCCAGGACCAACTCTCCGGCGCGATCGGCGCGGTTGAAGCCTCCGCGACGATCAAAGTTTACTCGGATGTGGGCCTCACGACTTTGGTCAGTTCGACTACCGCCATCGCCGACGGCTCATTCGCGGCTTTCAACGTCGGCGATAACGTCGCCGCGACCCTCTACGTCACCGCCGTCGACGCGGCCGGCAACCAGTCGGCTTCAACGAGCGTGGCCAACGACATCACGGCACCCGCCGCCCCGGTCCTGGGCAACCTCACGCTCACGCAGAACGCCCCCGGCGTACAGGATCAACTCTCCGGCGCCATCGGCGCGGTTGAAGCATCGGCGACGGTCAAAGTTTACTCCGACGTTGGCTTAACCACGCTGGTCAGTTCGACTACCGCCATCGCGGACGGCTCATTCGCCGCGTTCAATGTGGGGGATAATGCCGCTTCAACACTATACGTAACTGCAACAGATGCGGCAGGCAACCAGAGCGCGTCCACCAGCGTCGCCAACGACATCACGGCGCCCGCCGCCCCCGTCGGCGCAAATCTTACCGTCACGATGAACGCCTCTCCCACGGCTGACCAGTTATCCGGGGCCGTCGGCGCGGTTGAAGGCTCCGCCACGGTAAAGGTTTATCAGGACGCTCTCCTCACCTCCCAGACCGGCACAACCACCGCGGCAGCGGATGGAAGTTTCATTGCTTTCGGTATTGGTAACAACCTGGCGACGGCATCCGACCAGATCTACGTCACCGCCACCGACGCCACGGGTAACGTGAGCACAGCCACAATCATGACGAACGACGTAACCGCCCCCGCGGCGCCCACCGGCCTCACGCTCACACAGAACGCCTCCCCCACGGCCGATCAACTCTCCGGCACCATCGGCGCGGTCGAAGCATCGGCCACGGTCAAGGTCTACTCGGATGTGGGTCTCACCACGCTCGTCAGCTCGACCGCCGCCATCGCCGATGGCTCGTTTGCCGCCTTCAACGTGGGCGACAACGCTGCCGCCACCCTTTACGTCACCGCGACCGACGCGGCGGGCAACGCGAGCACGGCCACCAGCGTGGCGAACGATATCACCGCTCCGGCCGCACCCGTCCTGGGCAATCTGACGCTTACGCAGAACGCACCCGGCACGGCGGACCAACTCTCCGGCGCGATCGGCGCGGTCGAAGCCTCCGCCACGGTCCAAGTTTACTCCGACGTGGGCCTGACAACGCTCGTCAGTTCCACCGCCGCGATTGCCGATGGCTCGTTTGCCGCCTTCAACGTGGGCGACAACGCTGCCGCCACCCTTTACGTCACCTCCGTTGATGCCGCGGGCAACCGGAGCAGCGACACCAGTCTGCCTAACGACATCGCCGCCCCCACGGACATGACGGCGAATTTCCAGTTCACGAACGCCTACAGCACCACCGGAAACAGCATCGACGTGTCCTGGACGGCCTTTTCGGACAACGTGGCCATCACCAATCACCGCCTGTTCACCTACACGGACGGCGCATGCACCACCGGCGCCGAGGTGCAGGCTTATGACGCGGCGGGCAACTCGACCACCAGCGCCTGTTCCTCCGATTCCATCATTGTCGACGCCGCCGCCCCCGCCGCTCCGGTCGCCGGAAGCCTCACCGTCGCGATGAATGGCCCCGGCGTGCAGGACCAACTTTCCGGTTCCGTGGGCGCCGTTGAAGCGAGCGCCACCGTTAAAGTCTACTCCGACGGCCTCCTCACAACTCTGATCGGTTCCGGCAGCGCCATCGCGGACGGCTCCTTTGTCGCCTTCAACATCGGCGATAATCAGTCAGATGGGTCGGATCTGATCTACGTCGTCGCCGTGGACGCCGCAACCAACCAGAGCGCCGTCACCAGCAAAACAAACGACAAAACCCCGCCGACGTTCGCCGGCGCCGTGGTCGCCACAACAATTTCTACAACCGCCATCGATGTAATGTGGAATGCCGGTTCCGACGCCGTCACCGCCACGGGCAACCTCGTCTACGACATCTGCCAGTCCACAACTCCGGGAGGTTGCGCCACATTCACACCGACCTACACCAGCGCCGCCGGCGTCTCATTCCACAACGTCACCGGCTTGACCGCGGGCACCCGCTACTACTTCGTCGCCCGCGCCAAAGATCAGGCCGGCAACGCCGATACCAACAGCGTCGAAAAATCCGCCACCACCCAGTCCACCGGCATCATCCAGGCCGTTTCTGCCGGAGGCGGGACGCTGGGAGGCCACACCTGCTCGCTCATGAGCGATGGCACCGTTAGGTGCTGGGGAGACAACGATTATGGTCAGATTGGAGACGGTACCACCGCCGATACATCCTCACCTGTATCGGTTTCGGGTCTCACCCAGGGTGCGACGGTCTCCATCAGCGGTGGAAGCACGCATACTTGCGCTCTCGCCTTTGACGGCACAGCGAAGTGTTGGGGGCGCAACTTCAACGCCCAACTCGGGGATGGCACCTCAACAGACAGGCCGACTCCCGTGGCAGTCTCCACGCTGACCAGCGCGGTGATGATTGCGGCCGGCCAAGGCCACACGTGCGCGGTGCTCTCGGATGGATCGGCTCGATGCTGGGGCGCGAACAATTATGGCCAGGTCGGAGATGGAACTCTTTCGACCAGAACTACCCCCGTGGTGGTCACATCTCTAACAAACGCGGTTTCCATATCGCCAGCCATCCTATCCTATTCTTGTGCCGTCATCTCAGACGGGACGGTCAAGTGCTGGGGGTATAACGGGAGCGGGCAACTGGGGGATGGGACGAATTCGGATAAATACACTCCCGTGGCGGTGAGCACCCTCACCGGCGCGGTTTCGGTCACAACCGCCAGCGGTGCTGGTGGGGGGTCGTCATGCGCTCTTCTCTCCGACGGCATGGTTCGGTGCTGGGGATATAACTACCACGGTCAACTCGGAGACGGAACAACGGTGAACACAACCACCCCGGTTGCCGTCAGTTCTCTCACCGGCGCGGTGGCCATCAATGGAGGCGAATACTACATATGCGCCCTCACGTCTGACGGGACGGTCAGGTGCTGGGGGTACAATGGTTACGGCCAACTCGGGGATGGGACGACAACAAACAAGCCCACCCCGGTTGCCGTCAGTTCTCTCACCGGCGCGGTGGCAGTCAGCGCAGGCAACGGACAAACGTGTGCACTGCTTTCCGACGGGACGGTGAAATGCTGGGGCTTCGGTCAGTACGGTCAGCTTGGGGACGGAACCACCGCCAACCGCCTGACGCCCACCGCCGTCTCCATGCCCGCCGGCAACCTCGCCGTCATCTCCCCCAACCTCCACGAATCCACCGCCTCCGGCGCCCCCGCAAGACCGTTCCGGCAGGGCGTGGCGGGCGGCCAATACCATACCTGCTCGCTCGTTTCGGGCGGCACCATTCGGTGCTGGGGCCGAAATCTCAACGGTCAACTCGGCGAAGGTTCCACTACGGACAGCATTCTCCCGGTCGCGGTGTCGGCCCTTTCCTCGGCAGTCGATGTGGCTTCGGGCGAAGCTCACTCCTGCTCGCTCCTCTCCGACGGCACCGTGCGATGCTGGGGGTCGAACTCGGACGGCCAACTCGGCGACGGCTCCACCGCCCAAAACTCAGTGCCCGTCGCAGTCTCCGCCCTCTCAAGCGCTTTGGCCGTGGCGGCAGGGCAGGCGCACTCTTGCGCCCTGATTTCGGACGGCACCGCAAAGTGCTGGGGTGATAATGTAGTCGGTCAACTGGGCAACGGGACCTCAGTCGATTCCCTGTTCCCCGTGGTCGTCTCCGGATTGACCTCCGCCGTGGGCATTGAAACAGGCGACTCCCATACGTGCGCGGTTTCGTCGGATGGAATCGCCCGCTGCTGGGGATGGAATAATTTCGGCCAACTCGGCGATGGCACCACGGCGGATAAAATCTTCCCCACAATCGTGTCCGGCCTGACCAATGCCGCGTTGGTCTCAACCGGCTGGAACCACACCTGCGCGATGCTGACGAACGGGACGGTGAAGTGTTGGGGCAAGAACGCACAAGGCCAGTTGGGAGATGGAACCAGCACGGATAAGCTTATCCCGAACGCCATCCCCGGTCTGATCGGCGTTACCGGGGTCAGCGCCGGACAAGACCACACGTGCGTCCTGAAATCGGATGGCGCGGCACGCTGCTGGGGATACAACGCCAACGGCCAGTTGGGAGACGGCTCAACGATCACGAGGCTTTCGCCGGTCATCGTCACCGGGATCACATCGGCTGTCGCCATCGACGCCTCCAACAACCAGTATCACACCTGTGCGCTGATTGCGGACGGCAAGGTGAAATGCTGGGGGTACAATATCTACGGGCAGCTCGGCAACGGGAACACGACGGATTCGCCCATCCCCGTCCTCGTCGATCTGAAACTCAACACCGCCGCACCCACGCCGCCCACGCTCACCTCCACCTCGCCGGCTTCGCCCTCGAACGCAACGACCACGCCCTTCATCATCGGCACAGCCCCCTCGGGCACAACCGTGAAATTGTACACGAACGGGACCTGCGCCTCCGCCATCGCCGCCTCCGGACCGGCCTCCAACTTTGCCTCACCGGGCCTCTCCGTCACCGTCACAGCCAACACAAGCACCACGTACTGGGCTACGGCCACGGATGGGGAGGGCAGGGTATCTACGTGCTCATCCGGCAGCATCACGTACACGCACGACAACATCGCGCCCACCGATAACACCGCCAACCTCCAGTTCACGGCTGCGGTCAGCAACACCGGCAACAATCTCGCCGTCACGTGGACGGCGTTCTCGGACACCAACCTTTCGGATCACAGGCTCGCGACCTACACGGACAGCGCCTGCACCGCGGGGTTTGTTGACCACGGCTTCACCGGCTCCACCACCAACAGCGACAGCGTCATCATCGGTCCCCTGGCGAACGGTACCTACTGGGGCAAGGTGATAGCCTTTGATTCGGCCGGCAACTCGACTTCGAGCGCCTGCTCCACCGATTCAATCATCGTGGATGCGACCCCTCCGACTTTCTCCGGCATTGGAGGGACGACCGCCGTGTCGTCCACTCAAATCGACCTCTCCTGGACCGCCGCGTCGGACACGATCACCGCCCAGGCGAACATCGTCTACGACATTTGCCAGACAACAACCTCCGGCGGCTGCTCGGCCTTCACCGCCACCTACATCTCGACCCCCGGCGCCGTGTCTTATAGCGTCACGGGCCTCACCACCGGCACGCGCTACTACTTCGTGGTGAGATCCCGCGACGAAGCCGGCAACTCCGACACCAACACCGTCGAAAAATCCGCCCTCACGTGGTCCACCACCGGCGTCGCCCAAGCCGTCACCACCCACCTCGGCAACCACACCTGTAGCCTGTCCGCCTCAGGCGGAGTGAAATGCTGGGGGTTCAATGGCTTCGGTCAGCTTGGGGACGGAACCACCGTCGATAAGACCACTCCGCTCACCGTGAGCTCCTTGTCGAACGGTATCGCCGTCGCGGGGGGCTACTCACACACCTGTTCCCTTCTTTCCGACGGCACGGTGAAATGCTGGGGGCGCAATTTCTACGGCCAGCTTGGGGATGGGACGACGGCGGACAAATCGACCCCCGTGGCCGTGAGCAGCCTGTCTGGCGGTGTGGCCGTCGCGGCGGGCGCCCAGTCTCACACCTGTTCCCTTCTTTCCGACGGCACGGTGAAATGCTGGGGGCGCAATAACTACGGCCAGCTTGGGGACGGGACGACGGCGGATAAATTGACGCCGGTGACAGTTTCGAACCTGTCGAACGCCGTCGCCGCGGCGGTAGGTAACTCTCACACCTGTTCCCTGCTTTCCGACGGCACGGTGAAATGCTGGGGGTACAATAACTATGGTCAGCTTGGGGATGGGACGACGGCGGACAAATCGATCCCTGTCGCTGTGTCCGCGCTGAGCGCGGCTGTAGCCGTCGCGGGGGGCTACTCACACACCTGTTCCCTTCTTTCCGACGGCACGGTGAAGTGCTGGGGGTACAATGCCAACGGTGGGCTTGGGGACGGGACGACGGCGAATAAATCGACCCCCGTCGCTGTGTCCGCGCTGAGCGCGGCTGTAGCCGTCGCGGGGGGCTCCTATCACACCTGTTCCCTTCTTTCCGACGGCACGGTCAAATGCTGGGGATTCAATACCTCCGGTCAGCTTGGGGATGGGACGACCGTGAATAAATCGACGCCCGTTTCCGTCACCTCTCTTTCCGGCGCGATCGCGGCCGCGGGAGGGTACGCTCACACCTGCTCACTTGTTTCGGACGGGACCGCAAAGTGCTGGGGCACCAACGGTTATGGCGAGCTTGGGGATGGGACGTCGGTGAACAAATCGACTCCCGTCGCCGTCAGTATGCCCGCCGGCCCGATGGGCGTCAAACTCCCCCGCCTCCACGAATCCACCGCCTCCGGCGCCTCCGCCCGCCCCTTCCGCGAAGGCATCTCTGCCCACCTCGGCAGTCACACCTGCGCACTCATTTCCGACGGTACGGTCAAGTGCTGGGGCTACAATGTTGATGGTCAGCTTGGTGATGGCACCACCACCAACCGGCTGACGCCTACTGCCGTGTCTTCACTTTCGAGCAGCTTGGCCGTCGCAGGCGGTGGCAACCATGCTTGTGCCCTCCTCTCAGACGGAACGGTCCAGTGCTGGGGGAAAAACCAATATGGTCAGCTCGGAGATGGAACGACCACGAACAGGACGACCCCCGTGGCCGTCTCGACGCTGAGCGCGGCGGTTGCCGTCGCGGGGGGCAGCAGCGGTCACACCTGTTCCCTTCTTTCCGACGGCACGGTCAAATGCTGGGGGCGCAATCTATATGGTCAACTTGGGGATGGGTACTCTACCGACCGCCAAACCCCTGTCACTGTGACTTCTCTTTCAGGTGGCTTGACCCTCGCAGGGGGTCTCGATCACACTTGCGCGCTTCTTTCAGACGGAACGGTCAAGTGTTGGGGGCGCAATCAAGTTTATCAACTTGGAGACGGCACCACCGCCAACCGCCTGACGCCCACTGCTGTATCTTCACTTTCGGGGGTCGTGGCCGTCGCGGCAGGGAGCCAGCACACTTGTTCTCTCCTCTCCGACGGCACGGCGAAATGCTGGGGATGGAACACCAATGGACAGCTTGGAGATGGAACCGCCACCAACCGTCCCACCCCAACTTCAGTTTCTTCGCTCTCCGGCGTCATCGCGATAGCAGGCGGAGGAAATGCCAGCTACAGCCATACGTGTGCGCTCAAGTCGGATGGCACGGGATGGTGTTGGGGATTCAATAACTTTGGCCAGCTTGGCGATGGAACAACCGCGAGTAAGACCACTCCGATTGCCGTGTCAACCCTTGCCGGTGGCGTGGTGCTCACCGTGGGATCTGGCAGCACCTGCGCTGTCCTCTCGGACGGTTCGGCAAGATGCTGGGGGGGTAATGGTCAAGGTCAACTCGGCGACGGCACCACCACCACCCGCACCACCCCGGTTCCCGTGACCAATCTTCCGTGATTCGTTGCCCGTGGCTCGTGATTCGTAGCGTCCGGTTTCATACCGGACGATCTTCCGCCCCGTGTAAAACGGGGCGCTACGAGTTCTTCTTGCGCGCCACCCACCACTCGCCACTGACCACGTCGCCCCCCACCCCCGTCCCCGTCATCAACCTGCCGTGAGGCATGAAGAGAATTGGGGTCAAGGCTTTACTTGCCATATCTAAATCCACCCCCGGGCCATGGGGTCAAGTCTTGAATTGGCATAGGTTGGCGATTTCGCCCACCAACGAAGTCTACACCCCGCCCCTGCCTTGATGGCCTGACCTTCCATGGTCATGCGTGGGCAGGGACGGCGCCATCCTTGGCCCCGCCGATTCCGTGGCGTTCAGCCACGGCGCTCAACCCCATTTACTTCCCATCCCCGCCCGCGTAGCATGTTCTTATGAGCAAGCCGATTCGTCCTGTTCGCATCACAACCGCGAACGGCAAGAAAACCGTACTCCACGCCGTGGTGGATACGGGTTCGTTTCACACGATCGTAAGAAGCGATGTGCTTCCAGCGGGGACGCCGATCCACCCCTCCGTGATCGCAAAACAACTCCGGACGGCAGGGAAAGGCGGAAAAGTACGCATCAGCGGAGGCACGTACCTGGTGCTCTTGCTTGAAGGCAAGCTGATTGACACCCACGCGCTCGTTTCGCCGGACCTCCATCAACCCATGATCATCGGAGCAGGAACCATGCAGATGTGGGATGTCAGTGTTCTCAACAAGAACGGAGATACACAGGTACGCGTCGGCCGCGACATGCGTGATCCTGAAATCACCGAAGTCGACTGACCGAATACGGACAGGAGACGCGGCGCGGGCGCGGAGCTACTCGACGCCGATGTGGCGGAGGGTGTTGATGTACCGGTGGATACCCTCGGCGATCCCTCGCGCCACCGCTTCCTGATACTTCTCATCCCGCAGTCGCTTGGCCTCAGTGGGGTTCGTGATGAAGGAGGCTTCGATCAGCACACTCGGCATGTTCGCCGTGAGCACAAAGAAAGGCGCGTGTTTGGCTCCAAGATCCTTGGCGTCCGGCGCAATCTTGCGGACGGACTTGATGATCGATTTCTGTACGAGGGGCGCGAGAAGCGATGACTCGTTGATGAGCTCCGTGCGCGCCAAGTCTCCGAGAATCACTTCCAGATCGCTCATCTTGTCCTCGCTCATCTGGTTTTCACGCGCGGCGACGATCCTCGACTCCTCATCACTGTATGTGAAGTTCAACGAGTAGGTGGCGATCCCCGACACGTGCCGTTGGGGATTCGCGTTCAAATGGATCGATACGAAAAGATCCCCTTTCAGGGCCTCTCCCTTGGCCGTCCGTTCTTCCAAAGGCAGGAATTCATCTTGGTCCCGGGTCAGAACGGCCTCCAATTTCAGATCTCGCTTGATCGCCTCCCGGAGCTTCCGGGCCAGAGCGAGCGCGACCGCCTTCTCCCTCAGCCCCTTGTGGCCGATGGCGCCGGGGTCCTTTCCACCGTGTCCGGCATCGATGACGATACGCCGGATTTTCAGTCCCGCGCTCTGGGCGATGGAAACGGAATCGGACGAGGGGTCTTTCACCGCGCGCGCCGGTTTTTCTGCGGGGGCCGATCCGTCCACGCCGTTGCGAAGGTCCATGACGATCCGATACGGGTCCGGCAGCGCGAACACATCGGCGCGCACGTGCCCCTTCAAATCCAGCACGATCCGGGCCGTGCGGTCATCAAACTGACTCATCCGAATGGTCGTGACGAGGCTGTCCTTCACGGGCATCGTCGTCCGCATCTGCGAGGGGATTTGAGTCTCCCGGATGTCGATGTAGATCCGGAGCGGCTTGGAGGCCGCGGGATCGGCGGCGAGTTCGTGAACCTCATATCGCGCCTCGGCCGACAGATCCAGCACCACTCGCGTGTAGTCGGGCTTCGCCCAGAATCGGACGTCCTCCACCGTGATCCGGCGGACCTCTTCAGCGCGGGCGGAAGAACCGACGGGACCCGTCACGCAGGGAAAATTCATCCCCAGGATCGTGCCGGCCAGGACGAGCCAGCGGATTCGTTTCGGTCGGGTGCTCATTCCGAGTCCCGCGACTGTTTCACGAGACGGGATAGAATTTCAAACGCTTCGAGCGGTGTGAGCTTCTCGATCTGCATCCTTTGCAGTTGAGTCCGAATCGCGTCCGGAGGGGAAGCGGGGGCCGAGGATCCGGAAAAGAGATCGAACTGGGGCTGCACCTCCTTCGAGCGTTGCTGCTCGTAGGCGAAGAGGAGCGTCTTGGCCCGGCTGATGACTTCCTCCGGAACTCCCGCGAGCCGCGCCACCTGAACCCCGTAGCTCTTGGATGTTCCGCCCTCCCGGACCTT
This sequence comes from Nitrospirota bacterium, assembly GCA_016180645.1. NCBI lineage: Bacteria > Pseudomonadati > Nitrospirota > Nitrospirota bacterium. The sequence goes on from JACPAV010000043.1 coordinate 10,831, forward strand.
GTGAAGAAAAATGATCCGGTTTCCCCACTCCTTGACGCTGACGTGGACATTCCGCGCTCCCTCCCGCTCCTCCCCCAGGCGCACCAGTTCGTGGTAGTGCGTGGCAAAAAGGGAGCGGGCCTTCACCCGGTCCAGGAGGTGCTCCGCCGTGGCCCACGCGATGGCAACCCCATCGTAGGTGCTCGTCCCGCGGCCGATTTCATCCACGAGAACCAAGCTCCGATCCGTGGCCTGGGTGAGAATCTCGGCGATTTCTTCCATCTCCACCATAAACGTCGAGCGACCACCGGCGAGATCGTCGCTCGCCCCGATGCGGGTGAAGACGCGATCGACAATCCCGATCGTGGCCTCCTGGGCCGGCACAAAGGAACCCATCTGGGCCATGATGACTTGGAGCGCCGTCTGCCGCATGAACGTGGACTTCCCCGCCATGTTCGGCCCGGTGATGATCAGCATGGCGGGCTGATCCCCTCCGAGGGCAAGATCATTTTCGATGAAAGGATCCTTCGTCAGGAGTTTCTCGATGACGGGGTGCCGCCCACTCACAATCTTCAGCACGGGTCGATCGGCCAGCTTCGGCCGGACGTACCGCCGCTCTTCCGCCAACTCAGCGAGACTCAGCAGCGCGTCCACGGTCGCGAGGATTTCGGCCATCGCCTTCAGCCGATGACCGTGCGCGGCGAGACCCGATCGCAGCTCGTCGAAAAGTTGCTGCTCCAGGGCGCGCGCCTTCTCTTCGGCCCCCAGGATCCGGTTTTCCATCTCCACCAATGATTCGATCTTGAATCGCTCGGCCCCGCCCAGCGTCTGTTTCCGCTGGTAGTCCGCCGGCACGCGGCCGAGATGCGACTTCGTCACTTCCAGCAGGTACCCAAACACTTGGTGATACTTGACCTTGAGTGTTGGGATCCCCGTTCGCACCCGCTCGGTGCGCTCCAATTCCAGGAGCCATTTCTGGCCGTTTTCGACGGCGGTTCGCAGTTCGTCCAAGGGAGCGTGGTATCCCGCCCGAAAGACACCGCCATCTTTCGCCAGGGAAGGGGGGTCATCCACGACGGCCCGATGGAGCAGCGCGGCCAGGTCGCGCCCCTCGTCCAGGCGTGCGGCAAGGTTGCGGATCAGGGGAGACGTCCACGAGTCGAGTTGACGCCGGACCTCGGGCAGGCGGTCGAGGGATTGGCGCAGGGCGACCATCTCCCTGGGAAGGCTCTGAGCGAGGGCGTTTCGGGCGTTCAGTCTCTCGAAGTCGCACAATTCGGACAGAAGGGATCGAATGTCCCGGCGTTCATCCTTTCGGCGAAGCCCCTCATCCACTGCGTCATAGCGGCTCTCGATGACGGCCACGTCGATCAACGGATACAGCAGCCATTCCATGAGTCGCCGTTTGCCCATGGGGGAGACCGTGCGATTCATGATGTCCCACAGAGTGTTCCGCGTCCCGCGATCTCGCAGGTTGGCCGTGAGCTCCAGGTTCCTGACGGTCGTGTCATCCAACCGGAGGAAGGCGGGCAGTGAATAGGGCTCGGGACTGCCGATGTGGGGCGGGATGGCGAAGTGATGCCGGCGGAGGTAGTGGAGGCACAGGCCCGCGGCACTTCTCTGAAGTGGACTGAGAGCGGAAGGTTCCCCGCCATCGAGATTCCTGGGATCGTCGTTTAATTCGATGAGCGCCAGGTTGCTGGGATGGGCGAGCCAGTCCCTCGATACTCTCCGGATTTCGTCGATCCAACCGGTTTCCGTTGAGTCTGTTTTTCGGACAATGACTTCCGGCGGTTTGGAACGGAGGATTTCAGACAGGACGTCGCGGAGGTTTCCGGTATCCGCGACCTTGAAATCGCCCGTTGTGAAATCCAGCTTGGCCAGGCCGAAGACCATCTTTCCCTTCTCGGTTTCGGCATGAACGGCGAATAGATACCGGTGCTCGCCCGATTCAAGGAGGCTCTCCTCGACCGAAAGCCCCGGCGTGAGGATGCGCACGGGCTCGCGCCTGAGAAGGGCGCGCCCGGATTTCGCCGTCGGCTGCTCCGTTTGTTCGCAGACGACCACCTTGTGGCCCTTGGAAAGAAGGCGGCTGATGTATTGGGAAGAGGAATGCCATGGAACACCGCAGAAGGGGACGTCTTCGTCCTTGTTCTTGGCTCGGCTCGTGAGTGCGATGCCCAGCTCTTTGGAAGCGAGCTGGGCATCCTCGAAAAACATCTCGTAGAAGTCGCCCATGCGGAAGAAGACGATGGCATCCTGATGGCGCTCCTTGATCTGGAGGTACTGTTGGATCATGGGGGTGACCCCACCGCCATCAGGAGATTTGAAATTTGAGATTTCAGATTTCAAATTGCGAAGGCCTAGGCGTGGCCGGAGCCGTTCGTGGGACTCGCGGAGGGCGGCGTCGAGCGTTCCCGCAGTGAAGGGAAGACCTCCATCCAGTCCTTGAGGATGGGCTCGATCTCATACTCCAAGAGATCCGCCATGTACACTGTGTCCATGTTCTTCTGGGCCTTCTCCAACTCCCGGATATGCTCGTAAAGGCGGTTCTGTTTCGCGGTCAGCGTTTCCCCCTGGAAGTATTCGTCATCGTAGTTCAACCGAAGGGCCACGCGCATGTTGGTCGAGAAGGAGACAAACCAGACCAGTCCATCGAGGCACTCCGCCAGGAGGCGATGGGCTGAAAGATCTTCGCCCGAACGATATTTTTCGACGCAAACCCGAATCCCCTCACGGAGGCGGTCGAGATAGTCGAAGGCCCTGTCCAGCGCACCGACGACGGCCTCGGAAAGCGGCTCGGTTCGAAATTCTATCGATCGGACGTCCGCTGCGGGCGTCCCGGCCAACCGGGATTGGTTCTGGTCGGTGAGGTCTTCGCCATTGACCAGGATTTTTGAAACGAGGCGGTTCTTGGGGACCATCCGCCGCACGACGTCCCCGACCAACTCGTCGAGGGTGTTGAAATTATCCGGCAGGATCGATTCCTGCCGGCCGTCGATCACGATTTCCACTTCCTTGGCCATGAGACCTCCTGATTCTAATTCTTTCTTTCTGCCAGACGGTCGAGGTACAGTTGGAGCGTTTGGCAGCGACGCTCCAGGGTTCCGAGATGAATCTGGGACATCTGCGCCCAATCGACCGCGGTTCCCCCGTAGATCCTCTCCCGCTCGAATCGATATTGTCTGAGGAGCGGTTGGAGGAGAGGATTCCGGTATCCTTCCTCCACGATCCTCTGGTCCCACTCCACGAGCTGTTTCAGCGCGGCCTCGGTTCCACCGGTGTCCGCCCCGTCTTGGAAGAGAGAAAACTCCAATTCCCTTGCGGTCTGTTGTGCGGCGCGCGACCAGTCCAGAATCCGGAGGAGGTCGTTCGGAAGGGGGGGAGAAATCTCGCCGGCCAAGGTATTCCAGCCATACCACACGTCCACGGACTCTTTCAAATCCCGCCACCCGGCTTCCACATCCTTGAAATCGAGAGAGACTTTCCACATCTCGCGATACGCCAAAGACATCAGACCGTCCCGGCTCTGTTCCATCCTGCGAAGAGGGGTACAGAACAGCATGCCATCCGCATCCCTGCCGCTCCGGAAAAACGTGCAGTGTCCGTTGTAAATGGGATCGCGCGTTGGGGAGAGGCCGAGCAACAATTCCGCGCCGGTGGCCACATCCTCGGGATGAATATAGCGGTGACACACGGTATCGCTGCACGGAAGGTTTTCCGAACATGGGGCGCACGGGATGTTCGGCTGGAGGATGAGATGCCCGGGACCGTAACCGAACGTTTCGGGGTAGTACACTGAGCCGAGGGAAATGACGACGCAGGGAACGCCCAGGCTGGAGGCGAGATGCATCGGGCCGGTGTCGTTGGTGATGAGGAGACTCGACCGCGCGAGCAGCGCCCGGGCCTGCTCCAGGGTTGTTCCGATCCCGTCCATCGTACCGGCCGGCAGGCGAGGCTTCATTTTTTCCCACAGGTCGCGCTCGGACGGGGCGCCGAGGACGAGGAAATCCAAGCCGGGCCGGCACGCAAGGAGGGCCAGCGCCTCGGCGAATTGTTCGGGCTCCCAGCGCTTTCGGTATTCGCTTGCACCCGGCTGAACGGCAACCAATTTGTGCCCGGTCTGGAACCCATGCGATCGCAGAAAGGCATCCGCCCACGCTCGATCCGGTTCGGGAACAACCAGGGGAGGCAGGTCCTCGGGCGGACCCAGTCCGCATCCCCGGATGTACAGATCGACGATGTGAAACCGGTTCAATCTTCTCGTGGCGACCATCGTAAAGAGGTAGGTGAGCCAGTCGCCCTGAAATACGCGCCGCTGGCCCTCAACGATGACGTGCCCCAGCGTGCGGGTGGTCGGGGTCTGGAAGAAACTCATCAGGAGACCGCTGAACTTGCCGTGGCTGAGATTCACGATGAGATCGAAGGAACGGGATCGCATCTCGGCGGCCAATTCCTTGAAGTACTTGGAGCCTTCCGCGATGGGTGGTTCGGATCCGGATGGGGGGCGGAGGCGATTCAGGTCCAGAGGAACGAACTCATCCACGGGCGGCGAGAGCCAGCGGACTACTTCTCCCTTTTCCCCCTTGCCGTCCACGAAGACCGAGAGGTGCGATTCCGGATAGTTTTGCTTCACGGCCCAGTAAAACGGCAGGGCCTGGAGCTGGTCTCCCATCCGGTTCAGATTGAGGATCAGGATCTTGTTGGGGGGGGTCATGACGCCGGTCGCTGAACCCGTTCCTGCCAGAGCTGATCGAGAAGGAGGAAGACCATTTCCGTGTCGTCGAGGTTCCCTCCCTTGTTCTGGATGTCCCGCACAATGTCCTGAAATCCGATTTCAGAGCGGTCCTCATAGCGACGCAGAAAGGCGGTCAGTTCGGCGTCGCCTCTCGCCTGTTCGAGAAGGCGTTCCACCGGCGTCTGGCCCTCGAGGCGATGCGCGAAGCGGGGGTAGTCCCAGGAAAGGATCATCTCGAGGGCTTGTTGCATCCTCTTTTCGAACGAATGATCGCGGAGGGCCCGAGCCTGTGCCGCGGCGGCGATGACTCGGCGCTCTTCCGGATGTTTCAGGTAGTGATCGACCTTTTCGCGCGCCTCATCCAGCGTTGAGAAGCAGACGATCTCCTTGCCCTCTTCGAAGAGATCCGGCAGGAGTTCGCGGCGGTCCGTGATCTGGAAGGCTCCGATGGCGGCGATCTCAAAGGTCCGCGGGTTTACGAAATCTCCGTTGGGATTCACGCCGTCGTGGTACGTGGACGAGTGCAGATTGATGTTGATGTCGGAGGCGTTGTAAATTCGGACCACGTCCTCGGGGCTCAGCCAGCGGGCGTTTTCCTGCACGTGCCGGAACAGGATGGAGTTGGCGTCCCAGCCCGTTCCCCAGACCTTGAAATCATATTGCATAAGGCCCATGAGGAATTGGCGGCGGTTGTAATAGCCCGCGCCCATGAACGAGACATCCGATCCATAGCGTGCGCGATCCTCCTCCGAGAGGTCCAGAGGTCGATGGAGCGATGGGGCGCAGGCCTGAGGCAGGTAGCCGAATCGGTGCTGAGTGGCGGAGCGGAGCTCTTCAAAAAAGGCTCCTTTCTGGATGGTGAAAAAATAGTCACACGCCGGGGCGATGGTTTTCCAGTAGGGAAAAAGCCGGAAATCCTCCACGAACCAGAACGCGGATGGGATCTTCATCTCGCGCAGCTTGGTAAAGACGCTGGGGGCCAGGGGACTTTGCGCCAGCGCGAATACGAGATCCGGCTTCCACTCCGCGCATCGTGCAAGGAAGAGGTCGGACAGAAAAAGACAGAGCGAATTGTGGAGTTGGTTCCGGTGTCCGGGAACGGACGTCACGGTATCCACCTGGGCGAGTACATGCTCGTAGGGAGCGAAATCGAAAAGATCCACTTTGTGGCCGAGCGATCGGAACGCCTCGGCGACGTAGTAGGAGGTGCTGAGCGAACCTCCGTAGATCGGAGAGACGACGGCGATTTTTAACCCCACCCTGCGGAGGCGGGAGTGCATTCGGAGTCGATTCAACGTCTCCATGATCATGTTGTAGAGGTCCGTGCGTCCCTTGGCGAGGCCCGGCGGGCTGAAAATGACGGCTCGCTGGGCGAAGGCCTCTCTGAGGGAATCGAGCCGGTCCAGCGACTCCCTGGAGTCGACCGAGAGAAGGGTGACGGAATTCAGTATGCCCGCGATATCGCGCGCCTCGCGCGCGAGTCCAAGAACTTCAGGATTCCATTCAATGACATGGATGTTCGGTTTGCAGCCTTTCTCGGTCGCCTTGCGCAGAAGCTGCTCAACCATGTAGCCCAGTCCGAAGCCCATCACGATGATCGGCTGAGAGGGGATCCATTCAAGGCGGTCGACCGCCTCGGTTGCTTCCCGAACGGGGTCGTACGCGCTGTGAAGGTAGGCCCCGTTGAACAGCAGTGTGGGGGCTCCGGAACGGGAAGTTTTCAGTTCAAACATGACCGTCAGCCGCCTCTTGCGATTCGGTCGACCTTGCCCCACCACTCGCAACCGGCCGCGGAGCGGCCTCTTGTCCCCTCGGCCCGCCCGGCGTGCCGGTTGCGGGTGGTGGGGTGAGACCGTAGTATTCGAACATCAGGGCCAATTCGGGGAACCGTGACTTGAGGTCCGTCAGGCTTCTTCGCAGGCGTGCATTTCGCTCTTCCGGCTTTCCGGTGGATTCAAGGGAGGACAGTGAAGAAAATAGAAGTTGCGCGGTCTGAAGGGCCTCGACTCCGGGGCGAGGACCTTCAATGGAGTGGGGCAGCGGGGTTCCCTCGGGTCCCAGGATGCTGACCCAAAAGGCTTTGTAGAAATCGCGTTCGATGATTTCCTGCTCCGCGCCGCCGGTTGCGTATCCCAGCGTCCCGTCTTTCCAGGCCGGTACCGCGATGGCCGCCTCCGGCTGCAAGGTGCATTCAGCCGCCAGGCCGGAATAATCCCTTCCGTTTTGCGCCGATTCGATTTGGCCGCGAAGGACACCGAAGACCCACTCGGGGGACAGGGCGGCGTGGCAGGAGAAGTCCCGACAACAAGTCTCACCGTCCTGACAGGGATTGAAAGGAGTGGAGGCTTGGAGAATGACGGCGTTTTCCGTCCAGGGGGCCGTCTCCACGTAATAGGAACTCCCCGTAAAGAGCGCGAGTGTGGGCACACCCGACCACGCGGCCACGTGCATGGGGCCGGTGTCCGGAGTGAGCAGGAGATCCAATTCTTCGAGCGCCTGTCCAAGCAGATGAGCGGGCGTCTCCGTGTTGAGGTCCACCCTTTCCAGATTCGGAACGAGAGATCGAATATTCTCTGCCGCGCCCCGTTCGGCGGGAGAGCCGAATAGCGTCACACGATAGGGGGTGTGTTCGTGGATCAGCTTGATGAGTGCGGCGAACGAGGCATTCGGCCATCTCTTCCGGTTGTCGCTGGCGCCCACCTGGATGCCGATTCGACCGGATGCTCGACGGGGCACCCGCGCGGGGTAGAGATCGCGGGGTTCGGGTGCAAATCCGGCGCCGCGCATGAAGATCTCGGTGAGATTGAAGCCGTTCAGGCGTCTGTGCCGGGTGAGTGCGAGGAGATACGTGAACCACCCTTGGTGGAGGATCCGGTGCGTGGAAGGGTCGTACCAGAACCCGCGGCGCTCGCGGCCTTTCGCGATTGAGGCGAGGATCGCCCCGGAGGGGGTGTAGTTCAGATTGCACACCATGTCGAAGGTTGTTTCCCGCAGTGGGCGGAGCCATCGTACGGCCTCGCGGAAACGCGCCGCATTCAAGATCTGCTCGGCGGGTGAGTCCCAGAATTCGGAAACGTCCAAGGGCCATGGCGTGTCCACCTCCGGAAACTCCCGGACCAGCGCCTCGTACCGTCGGTCGAACACGAGCGAGATCTTGCACCTGGGGCGCCGGCGCTTGAGGGCGCGAAAGATCGGCACGGTTTGAATCAAATCGCCCATCCGCGCGCATTGGATGAAGAGCGCGTGGGCCGGCTTCGCGGCGGGCGTGGGGTTCATGGTGCTAGAAAACGACGGAGGTTGGCAAGACGGTCCTGGAGACGCCGATAGGCTTGGATCGTTTCTTCTCGCGCCACGGATGGATCCTTGGAAAAAACGAGGCTCTTTTCCGTAGAGAGCAGTCGAAGGAGAGGCGAAACGACTTTCCCAGGCGTCTGATCATCGAGCCGTTCGAGCAGCCGGTCATTCTGTTCCATGATCCGGATGCCTTGCCCGTTGGCCGTGGAGAGGGCCATCACGGTCTCCTGGAGGAGCACTTCGGCCTGGAGGAGGTTCGACCGGATGAGCTCCGCGGAGGCCTCGGGAAGGTCCGAAGCCTCCCCTGCGGGGTGAGGCATTCCGGCCGGCTCAGGCCTTGACTTGTCCGTATCGGCGCGGAGCAGGCGTTTCCACCAACCGAGCATGAGAAGTCTGACCCTGTCCGCTTCGCTGAGCGCCGTTGCCCGATGAGGGAGGGTGCGCAGCCATCCATCCGGCCCGAACTCGGAACGATAGAGTTTCCAGCCCCGGAGTGCCGCCGGGAGCAAGGCAGGCTCGCCCCCGGCGATGGCGGCTTCCACCACCTGAATGATGCACTCCACCGGTGGGAGGGACGCCTCAGGCCCCGGTGGATCGAATGACCAGTGTCCATTGCCGTAGGGTCCCGTAATCGAATAGTGGGATTCACCCCGAAAGATCGCGATCACACGGGTCCCGAGCGCGGTGGCCAGGTGCGCCGGCGCCGTGTCGCCGGAAACGAGGACGGCCAGCCGCGGTATCAACGAGCTCAACTCACGCCAGCCGATGCCTGTCGCATCCACCAGGGGAGCCGACGTCAGCGCCCGTATCCGCTCGAAGCATTCGCGCTCCTGGATGGATCCGAGAATGACGATGCGGCGTCCCGGTTTGGCGGCTGCGGAAACGGCCAGGGAAGCGACGGCCTCTGCGGGAAGGCCCTTCCGTTCCGAGTTGGAGCCCGGTTGAACTCCAATCAGGACCTCTCCCGGATCGGCGCTATGCTCGTTGAGGAAATGGTGGCCCCAATCGCCGCCATCGCCCGGGGGCGAGGTGTACGGCTTGCCTCGCGGGGCGAAACCGCCCAAGCATTGAAGCACATCCGCCACGTGGGGCTGTGGAAAGTGGGATCCTTGGATCTCGGCGTGGAAGTAGCGGCCGATGAAATCGGGGGCATCGAGCGAACCATCGAGACGGGCAACGTACCCCCGGACTTCCCGTGAGCCCGCGAGGCGGGCCATGGTGCCTCCGATGTCGTTAAACGATGCGTTGAATACGCAGTCGAATTTCAGAGCGCGGAGGGTCCGTGCGAGGTCGGAAATCCGATGGTGCCCGGACAGAAAATCCTCCCGGTTTCCCGCATGCCACGAGGCGAGGAAATCGGCATCAAGGAGGAAAATCTCATCCAGGTCCGGATGGCCCGCCAGGGCCTTCTCGAACCGTTTGTTCACGAGAGCCGCGATGAAGGCCTCCGGGTGCCTCTCGCGCAGTCCGGAAATCAGCGGGGTGGTCTGGAGGAGATCTCCGAGGCGTGTGAGCTGGACGACAAGGAACTTAGGAGCCATCGCCGCCCTCCGCTCCGCTCCGGGGACGGCGATCGGAAGGGCCATCGGGATTCGCGCCGCGACCCGCTGCCCGTAGAATCCTGGCGTCGAAATCTTGGGAGGAGTGGGCCGACAGGCTCAGTAGAACTTGATCCAGCGGGGAGGACTGGGCGCCTTTGATCTGAACGCCGATGCGCGAGGTATTCACGAATCGCCTCGGAGGGCCGAATTGGATGCGTCGCTCGATCGCCCGGAGAAAGCGGTGGAAGTTGCGCAGAATGAAGGTTGATTTTCCGTCCACGGTCTGTGCCTTGGGGTGGAAGACGAGTTGCTCCTGTGGCACGCTCAGTTTCGCAGGATGGCCGATCGACGGGTATGTGCTGGAGTGCCCGCGCTGGTCGGGATTGGAAAGGTCCAGTCCAACGAACACAATGGGGTCGCACCCCAGCCGGATGGCCAGATCCACGGCGTAGACGCTGACTGAAGACTGGCCGTCCAGGACACCTTTGCTGAGGAGGAGGGCGTTGGAGTACATTCCATGGCTCTCGTTCCCACCGAGCCCGACGAACTTGGGTCCCTCGTGGAGCGTGAGCACCTCCGGGGTGACTTGGGGAATGAAGACGAGAGGAACATGCCGGGCGCCGCTCCGGTGAAAGGCCGCGCTCACTTCCACCGGGTCGACGGCGATGGCCAGGTGCGGGCGAATTCCGGCCTGGGCCAGCGTGGGCAGCGCGGCGCCGATGGACAGGATCACGCCGTGCTCGCGGGCTTTCTCCAACTCGGGAAGGGCGTCGTCGAGCGAAGGGCCCGGCGCCACCACGAAGCACGGCTCTCCCGCGAAGAGATCGAACAGCTTCAATACCCCAGGGGACCGGACCACCGTCTCCAGGTTCGCCTCCAGATTTCTCCGAATCCGCTCGCTGTGCGTGGCCCAAAAGGCCCGATGCGCCTCGACCTGGTCCACAAACTCCTGAAGATAGAGGGACTCGTCCCCGGCAAAACTCAGCGAAGGCTTGTGGAAGTAGATCCGGTCCGGGTCGTTCAGGAATATCGGGTGCTGAAAAACTTTCGCAAGAATCTCGGCATCCGATCCCCAGATATACTCCAGCCGCGGATCCGACAAGAGATCGGCGATGGGGATCCACTCCAGCGCGTACCAGAACGCGTCCGGATTGACGATGGTGACCGTGATCGTGGCTCCGGAGGGGATCCTCTGGAGCGCCTCGCGGACGTGATAGCCCAGGCCAAACCCCAGAATCATCGCATCCGAACCCGATCCGAACCGGCCCTGCACGAAACTTCGCGCCTCTCGAACGGGGTCACCGCTGCTGTGGAGAAACACTTCGCGTCCATCCGGGAAAACCTTCTTCAGCGTGAAGGCGCCGGTCCGCGCGAAGGCCGGACTCAGTCCGGGCCAGCGCTGTTTCCAGTTCTGCACGGCGTGACCGTGCAAGTCGCGGTGGAACCGGTGCAAAGCCTGGAGGTTCTCAGAGAGGATATCTTGATGAGCGGCTTGAGCTTCCATGTCCCTTCAGATCTTCACGGCCTTGGTGGGAGTTGCCTCCCCCTGCGGCGTCGGCCCTCATGGCCCGTGCGCTCGCTCCGCCATCGCCGTCCGCTGGGGAGGCGGACGGCGGGACGGAAACTTAAAGAGGTACCCGGTTTCTCCGCCTCACGGCGGAGGGCCGTGGCGATGTCTTCCTAGCGTTTGCCCTTGATATCATCCATGATAATCTGGGCTGTAGTCGGAAGGTCCTCACGCTTCCCCCCAGGCACCTCTTACTTCCTCGTGGAATCATGCGTCCCATGACCTCATGAAACCCCGGTGCTTTGGGATCGGTTCCTTGCTGCGCTTCCATGCCTGCGCTTTCGATCCCAAAATATGCACAACATCTGGTATGGTGGCCAATTTAAAATACTATATATAAGTTGTCAACTGCTTTCGCGATGTCCCTTATGTCCCCTTTGACCACACCTATATTTTCGGAGATTTCGCAGGAAAGATGAGCTTCCCGCCGCGTCGAAATCGCTTTTGTTTTCAGAAGCCTGGTCGAATACCCCAATACCTGCAAGTCGGTGGTGATGAGAAAACGGAACGACTGGATTCCTCTGGCCCGCTATACTTTGATCTTCTCTGCCTTTGCCCTTATGATGGTGATCGTTTTTGGGAACAAGGGATTGATCGAACGGAAAGTCCTGCTCCGGAACAAACAGGCGGTCGTCCGCGAAATTCGAAAAGCTAAAGTGGAGAATGAGGTTTTGCGCGCCCAGATCGATGCCATCCGCCGCGACCCCTCCGAGGTGGAGCGTCTCGCGCGTGAAAAATTCGGGCTCGGTCGCGAAGATGAAAAAGTGTTCCAATTGGTGCCCAAGAAGCCATGAGTCGGTACGAACCTGAATCGATCGAACTGAAGTGGCAGGCCAAGTGGGACGAGGCCCGTCTCTTCGAAGTGGACGAGACACGAGCCACGAGTCCCGAGTCACGTTCCACGAAATACTACCTCCTCGAAATGTTCCCCTATCCCTCCGGCCGGATCCACATGGGCCACGTGCGGAATTACACGATCGGTGATGTGGTCGCCCGGTACAAAATGATGCGCGGCCACACGGTGCTCCATCCCATGGGATGGGACGCGTTTGGCCTCCCCGCCGAAAACGCCGCGATCGAGCGTGGGATCCATCCGGCGCAGTGGACACTCGACAACATCGCGTACATGAAAAGCCAGCTCAAGCGCCTCGGCTACGCCTACGACTGGCGGCGCGAGATTGCCACGTGCGATCCATCCTACTACAGATGGGAGCAGTGGCTGTTTCTCCGGATGCTGGAGAAGGGACTGGCCTACCGGAAAAAGTCCATCGTCAATTGGTGCCCCTCGTGCAGCACGGTGCTGGCGAATGAACAGGTCGAAGACGGCCGATGCTGGCGGTGCGACTCGGAAGTCGCCCACAAGGAGCTGTTTCAGTGGTTCTTCCGGATCACCGCCTATGCGGAGGAACTGCTGCGGGAGACTTACAATCTCAAGGGCTGGCCCGAGCCCGTCCTCATCATGCAGCGGAATTGGATCGGGAAGAGCGAGGGCGCAGAAGTGGATTTCCCCGTCGTGGGCAGCGATCTCAAAATCCGGATCTTCACCACGCGACCGGACACGCTGTATGGAACGACGTTCATGAGCCTGAGCCCCTTTCACCCGTTGGTCGAAGAGCTTTCCGGCGGGTTGCCGAGCGAGCCGAAGGTGCGGCTCGAAGTGGACGCCATGCGGCGGGCCAAGCTGGCGGGCGGCGAGCGGGGACCCGCCGACCAGGTCGAAAAGAAGGGCGTCTTCACCGGTTCATACTGCATCAACCCGCTTACCGGAAAGATGCTCCCGGTCTACGTCGCCAATTTCGTCCTCATGGAGTACGGCACGGGCGCGGTGATGGCCGTGCCTGCGCACGATCAGCGCGATTTCGAGTTTGCCAGGCAGTACAACCTTCCCATTGAAGTGGTCATCCAACCGGTGGCGGAGAAGCTCGATCCCGCCCGGATGGAGTGTGCGTACGAGGAGCCGGGCGTGATGGCGAATTCAGGTCCGTTCGATGGAATGCCGAGTGAGGAGGGGAAAAAGAAAGTCATCGAGCTTTTGGAGAAGAAGGGAGTCGGCCGCGGGGCCGTCACGTACAAACTGCGCGATTGGGGGATTTCACGCCAGCGCTACTGGGGCGCGCCGATCCCGGTGATCCACTGCGACGCGTGCGGCGTTGTCCCGGTTCCGGAATCGGATCTCCCCGTCGTGCTCCCTCGCGACGTGGCCTTCACGGGAAAGGGCGATTCACCGCTCGCGCAGCATCCCTACTTCACCAAAGTGCAATGCCCCAAGTGCAAGTCCGCGGCCCGGCGCGAAACGGACACGATGGATACCTTCGTGGAATCGTCATGGTACTTCGCCCGCTTCGCGTGTCCCGATTCTGCAAACGGCATGGTGGATCCTCCGCGCGCGAATTTCTGGCTTCCGGTGGACCAGTACATCGGGGGAATCGAACACGCCGTTCTCCATCTGCTTTACGCCCGGTTCTACACCAAGGTCATGCGCGATTTCGGACTCCTCAAGACCGGCGAGCCGTTCCAGCGCCTCCTGACACAGGGAATGGTCATCAAGGACGGCGCCAAGATGAGCAAGTCGAAGGGCAATGTGGTCGATCCGGACGAGATCATCAGGAAGTACGGGGCCGACACGGCACGCCTCTTCATCCTCTTCGCCGCGCCGCCGGAGTACGACCTCGAATGGAGCGACCAGGGCGTGGAAGGTGCCTCACGATTCCTCAGGCGTGTGTGGGATCTGTTTCAACGGCTCGATACGGCGGCCATCCTAGATGAACGAGAACGATTCGCGACGATCCTGAGAAACCTCGAACCTTCGAAAATACCGGAGCAGGCAGCCCAGGTTCTTCGGAAATGCCACCAGACGATCAAGAAAGTTACGGAGGACATCGAGGACCGATTCCACTTCAACACCGCCGTAGCCGCGATCATGGAGTTTTGCAACACCTTCAATGCTTGGCATCGGCCGCAGTTGGTCACCTACGGCCGAGGAATCGAAGAAAAAAGCCAGAGTTTGATAGATCAGCGTGCCATATTCTGGTTCTGTGTGAGGAATCTGGCGCTCTTGCTGGCGCCGTTCGTGCCGCATGTCGCGGAAGAATTGTGGAGTCAGCTCGGAGAGAAGGATTTTGTGTCACGGCATCCTTGGCCGGCGTGGGACCCCAAATGGATTCAGGAGGAGGCGATTACGGTGATCGTCCAAATCGACGGGAAGCTGCGCTCCAAACTGATCGTCCCGCGAGACCTGTCCGAGGCCGAGCTCCGGGCGAGGGCCATGGGCGATCCCAAAGTGCAGCCGTGGGTCGCGGACCGACAGGTCCGGCAGGTGGTGGTTGTGCCGCAACGTCTGGTCAACATCGTCACTTCACCGAAGGCGGCATGAAACCCACGCCCCGCTCCCTGCTCATGGGCCGCTGGCTCGCGCCGTTTCTTTCGCTCCTCCTCGGCCTGATTACGGGATCCTTCGCGTGCGGCTATCAGTTCGTCAATCGCGTCAACACGCTCCCCTCCCACATCAAGCGGGTGGCGGTCGGTGAGATCCGGAACGATACGGACGAACCGCACATCCAGACCGTTTTCTACCAGGCTTTCCAACAGGAGTTTTCGACGGACAGGAGATTGAACCTGACGTCGATCGAGAAGGCCGATGCCGTGCTCAGCGGAACTTTGAAACGGTTCAGCATTGAACCCCTGGCGTACGATATTGCGGGCTTTCCCTCCAAGTACCGATCGACCATCACGGTGGACCTCGAGCTCTACGACAAGGTGAAAGACGAGATATACTGGGATGTGAGGGGATACTCCCGTTCCGATGAGTATGCCGCCAGCCAAACGGCGGGCATTTCGAAGGAAAACGAGGTGCTAATCCTCAAGAAACTGGCGGTTGATGCGGCGGAGGAAATCCACCGCGCCATCATGGGCAAGATGTAAGGCGTCCCACTCGTCACGCGTCCGCCATCAAGACCAACTACACGCTAAGATTCTACGACCAGGTCCTGCGACTGGGCTACATCCACTATGGATTGTGGGAGGCGGGCGATCCACGCTCCGTGGAGGGCCTACGCGCGGCGCAGGAGCGGTATGCGGAATACCTTGTGTCGAAAGTTCCAACCGGAGTGAAGCACATCCTGGATGTCGGATGCGGGACCGGTGGCATGGCGCTCAAGCTCAAGACGAAGGGGTACGCGGTTACCGGAGTGTCGCCCGACCCTTACCAGCAGGTCGAATTTTCGAAACGATCAGGGTGTCCCTTCTTTCTCTCCAAGTTTGAAGCGCTCAGGGAGCGGCCGAAAGCGGATCTCATCCTCATGGCCGAGAGCGTACAGTACTTCCCCGTCCAAGCAGGATTCGCCCAGAGCCGCGAGATCCTGCCGCCGCGGGGATGGATCCTGGCGGCCGACTACTTCTGCAAGTTCAAGGACGGGTCCAGACTCACAAAATCCGGTCATCTCGAAAGCGAGTACCGTGCCGCCGGAAAGGAGTCAGGATTCGAGATCGAGTTCGAAGAAGACCTCACCGAGCGGGCGGTGCCCACCCTGGAATTGGGATTCGGCTGGGTGAATCAATACGCCATGCCGGCCTACGAACTCATGGTTGAGGCGCTTCGAAAACGTTATCCGCGCCTGACCCGGCTGGCCATGGTTTATTTTCGAAAGAAGTTGGACCAATTGCGCGAGCAGCTCGTCGTCATCGACCCCGACGCCTTCCGCCGAGCCAAAACCTACCGCGTCATTCTCTGGCGCCGCGTAGTGTAGGCTTCCGACTCGCCTGTGGACGGGGCTGGGGACGAGCGTCCCCAAACACGAGACAACTCCACCCCACCGTTGCATTTCTGTCACATGGACAGAGAATCACCCCTACGATGACGAAAACGGAGCGCCGGTGCATAGATGCAACTCCGTGCGCCGCGGCACGAACCTTGCAGGAGTAGGCAGGTCAATGCGATGGACCTGGGTGAGTTCGAGGCGGGGAGAAGATTCGGGGGGCCAAGGTAGAGGTGCGGCATGAAACAGACGCAGGAGGTGAAAACATGAGAACAAAGCACGGAGTCGGACCTGGAAAACCCGCTACGACGGTTCAGCCATTTGATGCGGAGTCAGCCCCGGATACAATGCCCCTATCCGACATGGAAACGGTCATGGGAGCGAAACGGGAGTCAAGTCAAGAATATCGGCTGAAACGGTGGGGTTCGATTTCGTTCGCCATCCTGGTCTTGGGTTGCGGAATTGATGCGGGGGACGATCCAGGATCTGCGACGCTGCCGGAGAAAGAAAGCCAGCCGTCCGAGTTGAGCGGCCTTCTTGAAGGGGATTGGCACATCTACAGCCATCAGAACGAAACCCCTCACATTTCCCATTCGGATCAGTTGCTGACGTTCAAGAAAACCGGCGACAACACATACGAGATATACGAGGCCTGCTCCCAACGCGCCCATTCCACCGGCACCGTCCGCGGCGGGATCCTTGATTTCGACGGGACAGAAACGGATGCGGTTTTCAAGAATGGGCGGCTCGTCCTCACTGAAATGCAGGGAAACGCCGCCGTCGGGCGCACCTTCGTCGGCGAGCCGGTGAACAGCTTGGTTTGCTCAAACGAAGATTCCGGCCGGAGCAAGGTCCGGCGCCAGGCTTTGACCTCGCGGGCACCCAACACCGTGAGAGGGATAGTCCGCCGTGCCCCGGTGCGGCCCCCTCGTGCCGCCGATACTTCCAGCGCTTCTGCCACGTCCACTGCTTCCGCCACATCCGCCACGTCCACTGCGTCCACCCCACCCACCGCGTCCCCCGAGTCTGCCGATCCGCTCCTGGACCATCTCCGGGCCTCCGTCGGCACCAAGCTTCCCGGCGGACAGACGGATGGCCCCAGGAACAAGGACGGATCGAAACCAACGACGAGCACATCGACCCAGGGCACTTACAACGTCACGTGCCAGACCCAGGAGATGACGCAGCACGACATGGCAAATGCCTTCACTCTCTTCGACACCAGCCCCAACATCTTTCCGGGCGCTCTGGTTCAGGGTGAACCGTTCATGAGTCAGAACAACGTTAAACAAATCACCTCCGGCACGTCGCGTGACCCACACGCCCGGAAGCGGGCGCCGCTGACCATCGTCGTTCAAGGGCCCACTCTGAGCGGGGGAAACCACATGTTCAGCAGTGTCCAGGATCCGTCCAGGCTCGAGAATGTAGATCAGGCCGTTCGGGACATTCTCTCCAAGGGCGTCGAGCAGGGGGTGATCGACGTGTCTGTGGATTATGCCATCGCGTCCTCCGAGCAGCAGCTCGACATGGATCTCGGTGTTGCCGGTAGTTTCGGTGGATTCGCCGGGTCCTCGGACCTCAAATATGACCGCACGGACGAGAACAACCACCTGGTCGTCATCTATACTCAGAGGTTCTATTCCGTGGTCGTGGACGATTTCGGAGGCGCCCTCAACGCCTTCACCGCAGATGCCACCGATCCTCCCGATCCCGTGCTGGGAACGACCCAGATCGGCGGGGGGAATCCCCCTCTCTACATCAAACAGGTCGACTACGGACGCCAGATCATGCTCGAGGTCACCACATCCTTCTCGGAGACCAACGTGAAAAGCGTCGTTGAGGCAGCCTACGCCGGCGCGGATGCCTCCGTGTCCGCGACCAGCAAGATATCCCACGGCGACATCCTCGAGAACACGGAAATTCGGCTCCGCGTACGCGGCGGCGCCGACAAGGGAGTGGCGGGCTGGACGCTCCTGCCCGCCTCGGGAGACGGCGGATCGGGCTCGGACTTGTTCAATCAACTCAAGGCGCAATTCGCCACGATCAAGACGGAACAGTTCTCCAGCACCACCCCGGCCGTTCCCATCGGATTCACCTTGAGCTATCTCGTGGACGACAATCCTGCGAGCCTGCTCTACACGGTCGATTTCGTCCAAAAGAACTGCTCCTCCACCGCGGCCGCCGTCCATCATCAATTTCAAGTCGATATCGAAGGTTACCAGGCTCAGGGGATCAACGGGCTGGACGATCACTTCGAAATGTCTGTGGACGGCCGCCTGATTCGGGGATACGACTCACCCAACGGCAAGAATACCTGGGACAACCAG
Source organism: Nitrospirota bacterium (assembly GCA_016180645.1). NCBI lineage: Bacteria > Pseudomonadati > Nitrospirota > Nitrospirota bacterium. The sequence continues at coordinate 29,031 of JACPAV010000043.1, forward strand.
GGGATTCTTACTACGCCGCCGGACGACGGCCAACCGCACCTCATCCAACTCCGCCTTTTCAACAACGGCGGATGGGCCACGGGCGGCACCATCAGGTTGAAACGCGACGGAAACGTGATCTATTCGATCCAGATTCATGGAGGCACGGGGGCATGGACGGGGAAAGTGTGGGGGAAAGATCTCCAGATCGGCACGGACGGTTCCTGCAAAGCGACCGCCACCGACGAGCCCGGTGCCGGCTACAACATCGATTACAACGAGAATGTGAACAACTGCCTCTAAATATGCCCACTAATGTACTTTAACATATTCTCCATATCTGCTATGCTCTCCTCAACAAGGAGGGTTCATGGCCAGAACGATTCGGTTGACGCGGC